>JAGBXE010000017.1 GCA_017629455.1 Kiritimatiellia bacterium | reverse complement strand
TAAACATCTCTTCTGACGGTGAAACCGATACCCGAGATCCCGTAATTGAAGCATCTTGCATTATCGTGCTGGATGTTTGCCGCGATATCCATAGACCATAAGGGGCAGGATTTAATCGAATGAACGATGAGTTATTGCTTGCATCAGGTTTCGAGAAATCCATCACATACTCACAAGTGAACTCATTACTTCGGTATGCGTCTAAAAGGTTCCCGAAACCAACACTTGTTGAATCAATCAATGTTTGTAGTTTTCCAGACACATTCCTTGCGCCAAAATCATCAATTACAAAATTCGCTGTATTTATTGCAATGTTCAAGTTATTCAATGATGTGTCTTTCGCATCCCACATCGCAACCAAGCCATCGTGAACATAGTCTGCCGCGGTATAGTTCTTTCTACCGCCACCAAAGGCAATCTGTCTCGCGGCAATCATCACGCCACCTCCTCCCAAAGGTGACGCGGCGAGAATCGCGTAGAAGCCCGCCAAGAGCGTCTGTATGAGCGTCTTATGCATTTGCGGTTATACCCCCCCCCCATTGACGGAAAACGCGTCTGCGCCCAATATAAACGCGCCTGTGCCTGCGTTGCCGAAGAGCTGACCACTCACCTTGTCGTACATATAGCCGACATCGCCTACGCGCACGGGGATCGCATCAAAAAGCAGAATATTCCCGTCATATATCTTAAAGTAGTGACATCTGCCGCGACCGCAAGTATTGTTTTTAGGGATACCATCCGTGTAGTTTGAAAAACCAAAAATATCTATCGGAGATACCAAAGCGGAGTAAAAAAGAGTAAAAATATACGGATAACCAACACCATTTATCACCGCTCCATTGCGCGATAAGGAACATTCGAAACTTGCTGGTATCACCATCTCAATATCGGTACTCTGATTGCGCCCATCGCGTAATCTTATTGCACTATTTGAAATAACTTTTATACCAGTCGAATTTCCATTAGAGTCTTCTACCACTCCAAATAATCCATGGTAAAAGTCGAAGTTTGACACGTACTTACAGTTAGAGAACTTCGCTTCTATGCGGCGATTGGGATACTGACCAATAATAACACCCGTGTTGATATAGTTGTTAGCCGCATTCTCCAAATACTCCACCTGCACAACGCCATCGGGAAGCCGCTTACCACCGCCCGAGCCGAACGCTATCTGCCGCGCCGCTATCATACCGCGTTCCCTCCTTCCGTCTCCTGCCAGCCTGCGACCACAAACTCGCCCGACACATACTCGGTAAGCCAGTACACATTACGCACTCCAGCCACGCAAGCGAAATCCGTCTCCGCATCTGTGCGAGGGTGAAAGTTTGCTAAAGGAGGATTTAACGAATCCCATTTAAGCTTAGGCGCTTCCGTAAGGCCTCGACAATCTATCACCAACTCCATATCGTTCTTATGCGCAGTAGCCTCTGGGGTTGTGTCGGAGTAGAGAACTTTAATATAAACTACTTCACCGTTGCTCGGCGTATAAATATTGCTGGCATAAGAGTAAAGAAATATGTTCGTTGAGTTATCATCCTCGTTTTTACTTACATCAGGCTGAACTTCCAGCGAGTATCGCGGCAACAAATTAGGCAGTCTAACTTCCATTTCAGACTTAAGATTAAGCACCACACCCGCTGCGTCCACAGAAACATCCTTTGCCTCTTGTGCAGTCTCACCCGCCGCATTCGCAGCCTTACCCGCCGCATCCGCTTTTGACGACACTTCGTTTAATGCGTTGTTCACATCACCCAGCGTGTTGCTTACACCCTCCAACGCCTCGTACACCGCCTTCGCATCTGCGGCTTTGCCTGCGCCGTCGGCAGAGGGCGTGACAACTTCTACGGATGGATTCTCCTCCAGCTCCTTTACGCGCTTGCCCAACGCCGCCTCCGCTTGCGTAGCACGATACTCTTCCGCTGTAACAGCTGCCCGACTCTCACTTGACTGTTGAAGCGCATAAGTAACTAAGTCTACTAATTTCGCCTCAGCACCTTTCGCTCGCGTCACCTCCGACTCAAGCGCAGTAGCGTCGGCTTTGGTAGCATCTAATGTATCAACCTTATTCTTGAGTTGCGCCGCACCTGCCGCGTCACCTTTAATGTAATCCGCAATCTCCTTGAGCGTATCGTAATTCGTATCAGCCCCAGCAACAACCTTCGCCACTTCCTCAGCGGCAATAGTACGCGCAATTTTTTCTACATACCCTTGTGATGCGTGTACAACTTCGCTCATGCGACACCTCCATTCCAATCAATCTCAGGCAACTGTGCAATAACCTCATCCACCGTGGGCTGCTCAATCTCGCCAGCCATAAATGTATTCAGGATTTCGTGGCATTTATGCCATACCGCGTCTCGCCAAGCGTTGAATATCGCGCTCTCCGTCCGCCACACCTCATCTGTAGACTTGTGGTACGACAAACAAGTATAGCTGTCGGTATACCCCCCCGACTGTGCCGTAGCGTCCAAATGCTCCTGAACCGCGTCTTCGTACATCTTCTTGACGTTTTCCAAAGACGGCTGTGGCGGTAAGCCTATCTCGAATGTGCGCTCAGTAGCGCCCTCTACAGTCGTCTCATACATAAACGCATTATTCGCGTTACACCACTCAGCCGCTTCGGGTGGATATATGCCTACAAACTTCTGCCCAATCTCAAAAACGAGAGGAGCTGGCGGCTCTTGAGGTTCAGTCTCTATACTAGGCTCAGTAACAATCTCTTCAATCATTTCTTCTGACATAATAAACCCTCCTTATAACGCGCCAATGGCGATCCAATTAAATGTACTCGCAGCAGATACTGTAAAGCCCGTAGTAGTCTTAGTAACCCCCGAAATAGCCGACCCATCAATCTTTAAGACGATATAGTTAACATCCCTAAACGCCGTATTAAATGTAGCGCTAGTACCGTTTGTAAGCCTGCCGCCCTGAATGACGG
>JAGBXE010000195.1 GCA_017629455.1 Kiritimatiellia bacterium | reverse complement strand
GTGCCAAAACCGATACGTTTCGGGATGCGCGGCGCTTGACGTACAGAGTTCGTCCAATGCGTGAGGGGTTGTTGTGGTTTCCGGCTCTCACATTTACGTACGAGAATGATAAAGGCGAAAAGTGTTCTGTTTTAGCAAACACAATTCCAGTTCACGCTAGGGCCGGGGCGCAAGTTGTTGTCGATGGCATGGAGGAAAATGCTGAAGAGGGCGTGCAGATGCCAAAGCCGCCTAGTTTTGTTAGCGATATCGCGTATCCTCGCGTTGGGAAGGCGGTAGACATTCCAGAAGATGATGAGCTCTTTCAATGGCGAAAGGCGCTTTCTAACCCGACGGCTAGCGAATTTGCAAAGTTTGATTATCCCGCGGCAAGGCTAAATGAGGCGATATGTTTTGTAAAGGATGGAAACTGGCTAAAGGCTATGAGGATATGCAGGCTTCTTGAATGGCGAATAGGTCAAACGCCTGAAATCGAAGAGCTCATGGTCAGTGCAATAGCTTTGCGTAAATCGAATGCCGCCGTTGAGCTTCCTGTATGGCGGCAGGTAATGCGACCGCTACTTCGTCTAGCGTGGATGGGGCGCATAGCGGCGGTTCTCGGAGCGGTGTTTACGGTATCGCTTGTGCTTTGGCTTTTAGGTCGGATTGTCCGCGCCCTTGCGTGCGTCGCGTTTATTTTTGCTTTGTTGCCTCTTTCTGCAGAGACGATTGAAACGGTAACAACCAACAAGGACGGCAGTATCGTTCATAAAAAAGTGATACGTTCTAATAATGGGTTTTCTTCTGTTACAATTTCGTCATCGACTGGAGGAGGAATTCCTTCAAGTTTCATGGGCGGCGGCGATCCCTTCGATCCTTTTGAAGGTTTTGATCCTTTCGCTCGTCGCTCTGAGCGCCCGGCAAAGGTAGATGTTGCAGCACTACTTAAGACTGATAAGCCTTCAGTTAGCGTAGGAGAGAATTTCAATTTGATTCTTTCTGTGGAGATGCCTAAAAACTATGCTTTAGCCGATGACATAAGTCTTTCAGTGCGCGAAAGCGCCAATATGCAACAGATTGCAAGGCCTATTACTCTTTCGCCTAAGCGTTCTTCAAATCCTACCAATATTGTCAGCACTATCGTTTTTCCGATGCGCGCCTTGTCGCCTATGGATGGGCCGCTACATTATTCGGTTGACGGTTCTTATATTTCAAGGAATCGCGGCTTTTCGCTCTTTCGTTCTTCGTATCCATTTTCTAGCGGGCCTAAGACTGCGCTCTTTTCGATTGAGCCGTTGCCCGAAGAAGGGCGCCCTTACGACTTTGGCGGAGTTGTCGCCGAGGCGTTAGACGTCTTTGAATATCCTGATATGTTGACAGTCGGCACGAATGATGTTGTTACAATCGTTTATAAGGTTAGGCACAATGGCTTTGCGCCGCAAGTGTGGAAGCCTAGGGATGTTGCGTTTGAATGGGCTCGCGCGTCAGATCCTAATGCAGGCGTTCATGAAATTGAATTCCGCCGCTATTTTGTCGCTGACGGCGCTGAAGCAACTCCTATTTTATCAGTACCGTATTGGGATCCTGTTGCTAAAAAATACAAGACGGCGGCATCAGGCGGAACTAAGTTGAAGTACATTCAGCGCTGATTGATTGGTGAAAGGAGGTATAGCGTGTTCACGGGGCTTATTCAGAGAACTGGCACAGTAAAGCGCACGAGCCGAGGCGCAGGGTTGGTCTTGGAAATAGCAGCTGACAAGCCGTGGCTTAAACCTCTTGAAGAAGGCGAGTCGGTAGCTGTTAATGGCGTGTGCTTAACTGTTGTTAAATGTGACCATTCGCGCTTTACTGCTGATGTTCTCTGCGAGACGGAAAAGCGCACAACACTTGCTTCTATAATTCCTGGGTCGAAAGTCAATCTTGAGCGTGCGCTTCGTGCAGGTGAGGCGATGGGCGGTCATATTGTTCAAGGCCATGTAGACTGCCGCGGCACTATTATCGCCAAAACTCCGAAGGGGCGCGATTTTCAGCTGAAGGTTCGTTGTGGC
>JAGBXE010000194.1 GCA_017629455.1 Kiritimatiellia bacterium | reverse complement strand
TACGACGACGATCCTGCCGGACATAAAGCTACCATAAAATCAGCGCGCCTTTGCCTAGCTGCCGGCCTACCCGTGCGCGAAGTGTCGCTACCAGGCGGCGACGACCCCGACTCCTACTTGCGCACTCATACATCACAAGATTTTGCAAAGCTCTTGTCTAACGCGCAATCGATAATGTCCTTCCAAGTGCGCGCAGCGAGAGAAAATGAAGAGCGCCCCGATTCTATCGATGCCATCGCTCGGATAACGAGAGAGCTATTAAATACCGTCGTGCAATGTCCAAACGCCGTTCTAAGAGCTGCGATGGTCGATGAAGCTGCCGGTATTCTAGGGCTACCTGCCACCGCCTTAGCCAGTGAAATGGGCAAAATAGAGTCTGAAATTCGCCTTAAGCCAGCCACTTTAAGCCAAAGGCCTTCTGCCCCTATCGATGCTAATGAAGAAAAAGAAGAGCTTAAGCCTAGCTCTCCACCAGAAGAGATTCCTGGCTTTGACGCCTCCAAGGTAGAGCCGCCTTCGCCGCGCGAACTAGCGTTCTGCTCGTTCCTCTTGGCAAATGAATACGATAGCGCCGTTGGCGAGGCTATAGAAAAGTCGCTCCCTAATGCCGCTTTGTCTCACGATTTTACGGCACGCTTCGTTGAAACTTGGCGCGAGGAATTCTCGTCCGGCAACGATTTATTCGGCGAGTTTTCGCAAAACCTCTCGCCGTATGAGCGCCCATGGTTTGATAAGATTGTCTCGGGCAGCTCAAAATCCGACGCTAGCGAACTTAACGCCGATGATATAGCAAAAGAATTTATCCGCACATTATGGATTGCCGCGCTCAAGCGCGAACGCGGCAAACTTCCGGCTAACGGCGATAGCGCATCCGACATACGGCGCCTTCAAATTTCAACCGATCTTAAACGCCTTTCCAACGCCAGTTGGAGCGAGGTCGAAGAATTCATAACGAGACACACGAAAGGAGTAGAGGGTAATGGACCTTAAAGAAGCAACTAACAGAATCGCCGCACAGGGAGAACTTGTCGGCAGAATCCGCGACGAAGTCTCTAAAGTTATCGTAGGGCAGGAAAAGCTTGTCGATAGGCTAATACTCGCCCTTGCCACAGGCGGGCATATCCTTCTTGAAGGCGTTCCCGGGCTCGCCAAAACATTATCCGTAAATACGCTTGCCAAAACGCTTGGGCTTGGTTTTAAGCGCATTTCGTTTACGCCCGACCTTTTACCTGCAGATGTGGTCGGAACTCTCGTCTACTCCCAAAAGACGGGCGAATTTACAGCAAAGAAAGGCCCCGTCTTTACAAACCTTCTCCTTGCCGACGAAATAAACCGCGCCCCGGCTAAGGTTCAGTCAGCGCTTCTTGAGGCGATGCAGGAACGCCAAGTTACAATCGGCGATGAGACATACGCCCTACCAGCGCCGTTCCTCGTCCTTGCGACACAAAACCCGATTGAGCAAGAAGGAACTTACCCGCTCCCAGAAGCTCAAGTCGACCGCTTTATGTTTAAGTGCTTGGTCGAAACTCCATCCAAAGCCGACGAACGCCGCATTATGCAGCGCTTCGCCGAAAACGCCACTTCTCCCGAAGCAAAAGCCATATGCAACGTCGCCGACGTCGAAACTCTGCGCGCGACGCTTAAGGAAGTCTATTGCGACGAAAAAGTTGGCGATTACATCCTTGATATCGTTTTCAAAACTCGCGAAAAGAACGAAATGATTCAAAACGGCGCATCACCACGTGCAACGCTAGCGCTCAACCTTGCAGCACGCGGCAACGCCCTCCTCCACGCTCGCGCGTACGCTACGCCGCAAGACGTTAAAGAAGTCGTGCACGATGTTCTTCGCCACCGCATCCTGCTCACATACGAAGCAGAGGCCGAAGGCATCACAAGCGACAAAATCATCGACAAGATTCTTTCCGAAGTTCCCGTTCCGTAAAGATGGCTGCCGACGTAAAAGAGCTTATGGCGCGGGTCGGCAAGATCCGCATATTGACCACAAGGCTGATCGACGATCAGCTTAGTGGCGATTACCATTCGACATTCAAAGGCCAAGGCGTTGAGTTCGACGAAGTACGCCCCTACATGGTAGGCGATGATGTACGTACGATCGATTGGAATGTAACGGCTAAAACTGGCATTCCATACATCAAGCGTTACAGCGAAGAACGCGAACTTACGATACTTTTCATGGTCGACGTATCAGGCTCGCAAGGCTACGGTTCCGTGCGCCGCTCTAAAATGGAGTTGGCCGCAGAAGTAACCGCCCTTCTCGCGCTTACTGCAATACGCAACCAAGACAAAATTGGTCTAATACTATTTTCCGATAAAATCGTAAAATACATTCCGCCGCGCAAGGGGCGCGACAGCGTAATGCGCCTAGTGCGCGAAGTCCTCGCCGCCGAAGATGAAGCCTCAGGCGGAACCGACCTAGCTGCCGCGCTTCGATTCCTCAACTCCGTCCAGAAGCGCCGCGCCGTTGTTTTCGTTGTGAGCGACTTTATGGATGGCGGGTCTATCCGCGGCAGAGAAAGCCAGCTTCGAGCAACTGCACGCCACCACGACATTGTTTGTGTGCCAGTAAGCGATCCTGCCGAGCGTGAGCTCCCCGATGTTGGCCTTGTCGAGCTTGAAGACCCTGAAACTGGCGCATTAACGCTCGTTGATACATCAAGTAAGGCCGTGCGCCGCGCGTTCGCAGCAGCTAGCGAAGAAAGCGCCGAGGAACTTAAGCGCTTCTTCCTTAAAACGGGCATCGACACAATGCCTATATCAACCGACAAGCCCTACATCGATGAGGTGCGCAGTCTCTTCAAACGCAGGGCGCGAAAACGCTGAAAAGGCCTTACAAAAGCAACTTAAGGAAAACGCAAAGTGTTTAGCGGCATAATCATAGCAGCAACGCTTCTTGAAATGAGCGCAAACGGAATTGAGCTGAAAATCGATTCCGAAAGGACTGTTATCGATCCTGGCAGGAGCGTCATTCTGCAAGTCGAGCTTAAATCACCGCCCGGCAAGACAGCGCTTTTGCCCGACCTTCGCGACAGGGTCGAAGGGTTTACTCTTGCCGAAGACTTTACCGACGAGCCTAAAAACTTAAAAGACGGTTCATTACTCCAAACCGCCAACTGGAGGCTAGTTCCCGAGCCTTGCGCCGAAAGGTACAAGATTCGCCCATTCGTCATCAAGGCTTCCCCCAAGATGATGTCGTACCAGTCCGACGAAGGTAGCCTTTCATTTGTGGCCGGCCCCATACGTTTTGAAAACCCGCCTCCTCGCGAAAGCGTTACGGGCGAGATGGAGACAAATCCCAAAAAAGATTTCCCACCAATTTCATGGCGCCGAGCAGGAGTAGCAGCGTTGCTTCTTGCCATCATTGCGGTAGGTGGTTACGCACTTTTTTATCTTGCG
>JAGBXE010000193.1 GCA_017629455.1 Kiritimatiellia bacterium | reverse complement strand
GGTGGAACTTATCGCGCAGAAGGATGGGGCGCTTCGCTTTCAAATGGAAAAAGCGCAAATACCTTCCGATGCCTTTTGCGTCGAGGTGATGCCCAATTTTATGACGGCTGAGAAGGGCGATGACGGTTGGTGGATGCAAGCTCGCGGCACTTATGGCGACTTTACCCGTGTTGAAGGCTTTTATTTAGCTGATCGCCAATTAATGCCGATTTATGCAGTAAGGCGCGGTGAGAAACTTCATCATGCGCACGTGCGGACGTGGCGCTTTCATTATGATTTTGTGACCTCGGCTAAAGGGGGCAAGTATGAAACTTTTCCGCGTTTTCGCTGCGATAAGGTGCGTAAAGTTTTTGGTGAATACTATAATGATATCGTAATTGATTTTTATCGCCATGGGAATCAAGATTACGTTTCAGTTGCCGAATCCTATCGTAATTACCAACTCAAGAGCGGTACCGTGCGGACAATCAAAGACCGCATTCGCGATTATCCCGAGCTTGATTATCTCTGCGATGCAATTGTCGTACGCATTCAAACGCATGCGGCTAAACCCATTCCTGAAACATCAGATGGCATTACGCAGAAGTTTTTCCGTGCTGGTGAGGAGCTGCCGATAGTCGTGCATATGCCCTTTGGCGTGACCGAGGAGTTTATGCAGGCATTGAAGGATGCTGGGATTGATAAGCTTTCGATTTGTTCCGCGGGCTGGCAGGATGGCGGCTACGATGGGCGCACGCCGTGGCATTTCCCTGTGGGGGCGAATGCGGGGGGCGCCGAGGCTTTCGATCGGCTCATTCAGCGCGCGAAAAAGCTTGGGTATCAGTTTGCACTTCATGCAACTAACACTGATGGCTACATGTGCTCGACTCTTTGGGACGAAGACTGGGTGTGCAAGGACGCCAAAGGCGAATTGCAAAAAGGCGGGCTGTGGGCTGGTGGACAATGTTATTGGGTTTGTCAGCAGTGTGCTTGGGAGCGTTGGATTCCTAAGGAGATGAAGATGATGGCGGCACTTGGAATTCGTGGGCCGCATTATGTTGATGTCTATTCAGCTACTTATCCGATTCCTTGCGGGGATAAGCGCCACCTTTGTACTCCGGAAAAAACGGCCGAGTATCAGAACAAGATTCTCGCTCATGGCAAGGAGCTGATGGGGGGAGCTTCGAGTGAGTCGGGCTACGACCATGTTGCGGGTAATATCGATTACATCAATTATATTGAACGTGATTTGCAGATGCTCAAGCGCGGCACACACAATAAACTCGTCGATGGGGTTTACCCCGTGTGGGAGCTCGTCTATCACGGAATTATCCTTTATAACCCCGATCGGCTTACGCAGAATCACACGCGAGGCAAGTGCCTTTATAAGCTCGAGAAAAGTGGCGATCCCCGCTGGATGGAAGGCGATGGTATAGAAGACCCGTATGTGGCACTTAAAATCATTGAGTTTGGTGGTCGGCCAATTTTCTATACGTATAAATTTGCCGATGTGCCGCGCATTCGTAAAGCATGGGACGAGTTTGTACCCGTTCGGCATTTGCAGCGCGAATTGATGGTATCGCATCGCGAAGTTGAAAAGGATATCTTTGAAACGCGCTATAGTGACGGCTCACGGACAATTTGTAACTATCGCTCGCAAGAAGCGGAAGTTGCTGGGGTTAAGGTGCCATCGCTTGGTTATGTGCTTTTCGCGCCCGATGGCAAGGTGCAGCATCAGGAATCGTTCAAGAAATAACCGAAAGGAATGCTAACAATGAAAAGCTCGAGTTTCCATGTAACATGCTTGGCTTTAACATCGCTTTTGCTGCTGCCGCAATCATCGCTTATGGCCGCTGAATATTGGATGAAAGGCGCTTTGGCTGGTGGAGTAGTTGCTGATAAAGCCACGGATCCGCTGGCCGTAAACTATTGGAAAGACGCCGAGGGCGTTTCGCCTGTGAGTATTGCATCCGACGACACCCTTTATGCAACTTCAGGAACGTACAGTGCTACACTTTCTAAGGACCATGCAGGACCGTTTCATGGCGGTGCGATTGATGGTAGTACTTTTCTTACAATCGATCTTCGGCAAAACAATACGACTTTAAGGGATTTCAGGTGGCATTCAGCCAAGATCGAACAAGGCTATGGTGGGCGTATGGGGCACATTTGGGGCAAAGCTTTCCTTGATAACCCCAACGCCACGCATATGATAATAGAGTGTTCCAATAAAGCTCAATCTGGAACTGATTTAGGATGCTCTCTCGTGTGTGACAACAATGAAATGAAAGTTACTTTTGACGGGCGGGAACGCTCCGATGTTTTTTATGTGATTTCCGGGAATAACGAAGAATACCTCGGCAACTTCTCCCTTTCAATGTCCACCGCTCCCTTGTGCTTGGCCTCTGACAATGCGCTTGGCAGCCCCGCTACGCCAAGAAGCGATGCGCTCACGGTCGATAAAGCCAACGCCGTTTTGACTGTCCTAAAGGGCAAGAGCTTAAATTCGCAAAGGGGTATTCAAATCAATAAAGAAGGCTTTCGAGTGCGAGCCAAATATTTCGACAATTATGCTACTTGGTATGAAGACTGCACGGAGTTTTGTCTCCCGATGCCAATATCTGGCGAGTGCGGTTTTACCAAAGACGGAACGGGTACGGTGACGATGAGCGGTGTTTACACGGCAGGTGATATTGTGGTCGGTGAAGGTGCTCTTCATGTTGCCGAGTCGGCGACTTTCCCCGAGGGGCAAAAAATTACCGTGGCCGCTGGGGCATCGCTTTATGTTCATCAAAAAATTGAGCGTTTCGAGATCACT
>JAGBXE010000192.1 GCA_017629455.1 Kiritimatiellia bacterium | reverse complement strand
TAAAATCATCATATGCTAAACGCCCTGCCGCGCGGCTCATTACACAAGGATAATTTCCGAAGTACCACGAAAGCATCGCGGAATCGACACCGCAACCGCGCATCGCCTTGAACTTCCGGTACAGAAGGCCGGGCACGGGAACATAAGGAACCGTCGCCATCTCGTGCGAACATGCCATCTGGATCTTCGCGGAAAGTTTCTTCCCGCATGATTTCGCGACATCGGCAAACTTCGCGAACGGAGCCCCGGGGCCCGGCTTCGACAGCCAATAATCTCCGCCGATTCGCCATCTATCGCACTGCTTGGCCAAAAGCCCCGACTCAAAATTGTACATTAGCGTTACGCCATCGGGCAAATGGCCTGCGCAATCATAAACCCATTGCGGCCTTTCATTCTGCGCTTCGGGCTGATAGAACCAGCTAATTACACGCGCCTCACGGTTAGCGCGGCGCGCACCCTTGATAAGAGGCTCCACTAAATTGTAGTGCTGTTTCCAGCGCGGCAATTTTTCGCAGCGTTTGCACCCTCTGCCGTTGTAACTGAAGCAACTAGTAATATCTTCGCCATGAGTAATGCCGATTATACCCCCAAGCCCCGGAACGCGAGAGAAAATGTCGTATGCGGCCGTTGAGAGATATTCTTTTACTTCGGGTAGTTCTGTGCACATCGCAAAATGATCGCCGCGCTGCACAAACATTCCCGGATTAGCTTTACGAAAAGGATGATCTTCTTTCAGCCACTTTGGCTCTAGAACAAAAATCCAAACTTTAATGCCATAGCGTTTACATTTCTCAACGACTTTGCTCAGTTTGGATAAACGTTTTTCGGCGCTAGGATCGCGAGGGAAGAAACGCGTCTTTGCTATTTCATGAAATTCAACAGTTATCCATAAACCGTTTATTCCATCGCGGCGCAACTTGGCAAGGTAACCATCAGGATAATAATCGACATCATCCATAAGTTCATCGCGGTTGTACGGCTCGCGCTTAATGGGCCCGAAGAAGCACCGCGAAATGCGCTCTTTGAGCCAAGGCTCGCGCCCAGGGGAATATTTCGAATCTTCCGTGTCGGAAGCGAGTTCGCTCTTGAACGCCCAGCTTTCCGGCCCCGGCGGCTCGGGGCGCGGAGGAAGCGATGTCAAAGCGGCCGCCAGAACGAGAGAAATCATTTCAACTCCTCCAAACGCACATCGTCAAACCACACGGTGCCCGTCGCGTTCAGGAGGCACAGGGAAAGCGAACAATTGTCATAGCCGCCGTGCAGGCCCTTTTCCTCGCGCGAAACGAACGTCTGCTCCTGATAAATCCAATCGGCGCTTCCCGTATGCCCGAAAGGATGCGTCGGATACCAGTTCTGCCCTTCGGTCCACACGTTCGAATAAACGCCGCCTCCTTTTGCGGTAGGCATTACGTTCTCGAACCTGACGAAATACGACAGGCGGTACTTCGTGTTGGGTTTGAGGCGCTCGTTGCCCTTATTGAGCATCCTGTAAATTCCTCCGCCTTTAGGATTATCAATAACTATTTTGACCGACCCTGAACCACGAACCTTGCAAGTCGTATCGATCTCGCCCTTGCCTTTCCAACCGTCAATGTCGCTATCGAACGTAGAATTAGGAATTATGTTCGGCATTGTTTCCTTTTCGCTGCGGCGTTCAAGCCCACATTTTAAATCGGTAGAGGCAAGATACTTCCGGGCACGCTCCGAAAGAGGATTGAAATATTCCTTTCGCATAAGCTCAATTCGTTCAGCCTCAAGCGACTTATCTCCTACTTTCACCAACGCCTTATCTAGACAAGATTTAAGAGCAGCAATTCTCGCAGGCGAAAATATCGAATTGAATAACTCGTAATCTGACGGCGGCGACGGCACAGGCCCTAATGGCGTATCTATCATTTGGCCCACTACCTTACCTATCCATATTTTTTCAAGAGCCTCGAAAAAGCGTTTCATCTCCTCGCGACCCTTGCCGTACATAAGCGTATAGTATTCTTCCAAAAGCGCATCAACATCAACGTCGTTATCCCAACAGACCTTCGAATAAACGTAAGTATTCAAATGCCCGTACATCCAACGTGTCGTCGTATTCTGCGCAAATGCGCCAAAGATCCATGGCGAAAGATCTTTGTAATATTTCGCCCACGCCCTTGGGCAATGCTCGGGGATGCCGGGGAACTCTCCGCGGAACTTGCACGGATAGTTCCAAAGCCACACTTTCTTGCCCGTCTTTTCCGCCCAGGCCTTTATTTCGGCCTTCTCTTTCGCCGCCGCCGGCGGATTGGCCTCGCTCCACGGCCCGCCGCGAGCGACCATGACCATCAAATTGTCGGGGAATTCTATCGCCGGAGGATTCTTGTACGGCGTATACCCCATCATCGTAACCGTCCCTTC
>JAGBXE010000191.1 GCA_017629455.1 Kiritimatiellia bacterium | reverse complement strand
GTAATTCTTCAGCAGTTTGAAAATTCTGCAAACCCCAATTTCCATTTTAATACGACAGGTCCTGAAATCTTCTCAGCAACTGGCGGAGATGTTGCCGCGTTTGTTGCAGGCGTCGGAACAGGGGGAACTATTACGGGAACTGGCAAGTTTTTGAAGGAAAAGGTGCCAGAAGTAAAGATTGTTGCCGTGGAGCCTGCCGAATCGGCAGTTCTTTCCGGCGGCAAGGCGGGCTTACACAAAATTCAGGGAATCGGTGCAGGGTTTATTCCTAAAGTGCTCGACGTTGCCATTCTCGACGAGGTAATAAGCGTAAGCTCTGAAGATGCCGCCATAACTGCGCGTGCGGCCGCAACCTGTGAGGGGCTTTTGGTGGGTATTTCCTCTGGGGCGGCATTATGGGCAGCGCTTGAGCTTTCAAAGCGCCCAGACTTTGCAGGCAAGACAATCGTCGCACTTCTTCCCGATACAGGCGAGCGCTACCTTTCAACGTGGCTCTTCGACAAGGTGTATTAACATAGCCCCTACTTGTGCAAATGGGGAATATTATGGTATAATTGGCGTTCAATATTCTCAAAAGAGGATCGTAGAAAATGTCTAAGAATTCTGTTGCTCGCAACAATATGTGGAAATGGCTTGCGTTGGCGCTTATCGCCACGGTTTCTTTTTATGTATGCAATCCGCCTGCAGAAAAGTTCCGTTTTGGTCTCGACCTTAAGGGAGGTACGTCCTTCACTTTAGGCGTCGATACTGAACGCTTGGCCGAGTCGATTATCGCCTCAAACCCGGCTATTACTAATACGCCTGGAGCCCTTGAGCGCAAGATCGAAGAAACGCTTAAAGGTTGCGACGATCGCATTATTTCAGTAATTCGCCGCCGCGTCGACGCGATGGGCACGAATGAGCCTGTTATTCAGGGCATGAAAGATCATCGTCTTCTCGTCCAGCTTCCTGGCGTCGATGATGAAGTGCGCAAGGCCGCCAAGGCTTCTTTACAGAGCGCGGCGTTCCTTGAATTCCGTTTGACCCACCCGAAGAACAATCAGCTCGTTTCCAAGCTCCTTTCTAGGGATGTCGTTCCTGAAGGCTACGAGAAACGCGGCTCTGGCTACGGCAGGCTTGCAAATTGGTCCGAAATCTCGCAGCGCCCTGGCTATGCAGCCCGCTTGGCGGCGTTCGAAGTGCCTGATGCTCGTTATGTGTTCATGCTTGAAGATAACGGTGACGGCACGTACTCGCCTAATTATGTTGCCCGCTCCACAGAGCCGCGCGTAACAGGTGAAGATCTCGTTTCTGCCGCAGTTCAGCGCGATCCTACATCAGGAAGCCTTTCCATTTCGTTCCGTCTTTCTGGCGAAGGCGGCCGCAAATTCGCAACGCTTACGCGCAACTACAAGGCGCACGGGCCTAAGAATCCGAGCGATCAGGGCCGTCAGCTTGCTATTATTCTCGATAATACCTTAATTTCCGCTCCTGTTATCAATTCTGAAATCGGTTCGCAGGGCGAAATTACTGGCCGTTTCGACGCCAAGAGCGCCAAGAAGCTCGCCGACGAACTCAACGCAGGTGCTCTCCCCGCTCCTATGCGCATTCTTGCTGAGACGACTGTTGCCCCGACTGTTGGCGACGATGCTATCACAGCCGGCAAGACGGCCGCCATTCTCGGCTTCTGCCTTGTGGCTCTTTTCATGTTCATCTATTATTGGCGTTGCGGCCTTGTCGCCGACATTGCGCTTTTCCTCGACATCGCGCTTCTTCCTACGGCGCTTGTCTTCTGCGCCAACATGCTCGGCGTTTTCGCCCACGATCCTTCGATGGGTGGCGGCGGTTCAATGCAGCTTCCTGTTCTTACGATGCCTGGTATCGCAGGTCTCGTGCTCTCGCTTGGTATGGCAGTCGACGCCAATGTGCTTATCTTTGAGCGCATCCGCGAAGAGTTCCAGGCAGGCAAGGCAGCTGGCGAGGCCGTCAGCAGGGGTTACGGTCGTGCGTTTACGGCTATCTTCGACTCCAACCTTACGACGATTATCACGGGTATTATCCTCTTCGTAGTAGGTACTGGTCCTGTGCGTGGTTTCGCAATCATGCTTATCGCCGGTGTCGTTATTTCGATGTTCACGGCCGTTGTCGTAACGCGTCTTGTGTTCGATCACTGCGTCAATCCTTCGCGCACCAAGCCCTTCAAGATGATGCAGATATTCAAGAATCCGCGTTTCGACTTCATGAGGGTTACTAAGTACACTGTGGGCTTTTCGTTTGCGATTATCGCAGTTTCGATTGCTATTTTCGCAGTTCGCTTGGTAGTTAACAAGGCTTCGGTTCTTTCCGTCGATTTGACGGGCGGCACATCGATCGTCTACTCGCTCAAGCAGGATCAAAAGCCCGAAACTGCCGCTGTGCGCGCGGCACTTAAGGATTTCGACAATGCTGCCGTTATCCAGTATCAAGAAGGCGTTGGCGACACGACGCTCCTTATCAAGACTGGCGAAACATCCGAAACCGAGAAGGGCAAGGCTCTCGAGGGTAAGGACGTTGGCGCATACGTTACGAAGCTCCTTCAGGCGGCTTTCCCGAAGTCCGAGTTCAAGGCTTCTTCTGTTGACGAAGTCGGCTCTATCGTCGGCGCCGATCTTAAGAAGAGCGGTACGTACGCTGTTATCTTCTCGCTCATCGCGATTCTCGTTTACGTTGGCTTCCGCTTCCAGTTCGGCTTTGGTCTTGGTGCGATCGTCGCGCTTGCTCACGACGCTCTCATCTCGATTGGCCTCTTCTCGCTTTGCGGTCGTCAGATTTCGCTTATCGTTATTACGGCAGTCTTGACGATTATCGGCTACTCCGTCAACGATACTGTCGTCGTCTTCGACCGTATCCGTGAGCAGCTTCGCTATGACAGGAAGTCGTCGTTCACCGAGCTTTGCAATGCAGCTATTAATGCTTGCGTTTCGAGAACGGTCATCACTTCTGTAACGACATTCTTCGCAGTCCTTTCGCTCTTCGCGTTTGGCGACGGTTCGATCTTTGACTTCGCGCTTATTATGCTCTTCGGCATTATCGCAGGTACTTTCTCGTCCGTCTTCATCGCAACTCCCATCATGTTCTGGTGGTACAAGGGTAAGCGCCCTGATTTCGAGCGCGAGGAAGAGAACGCCTAAAGTTTCATATTTCGGGAAATGTCCGTAAAGACAATCTATCTCGACAATAATGCAACAACGCGCGTCGCGCCAGAAGTGCGCGACGCGCTTCTGCCGTATTTGTGCGAGAGC
>JAGBXE010000190.1 GCA_017629455.1 Kiritimatiellia bacterium | reverse complement strand
TTTCGCTGGGGTTTGCAATAGCACCCGCCTCCAGCTTATCCATAGCCTCAAGAGCCGCATTCATCTTTTCGCTGATATCAGCCTTAAATGCATCGTCTATTCCGTTCTCGGCATCATCACATTTGCGGTGCTGCTTGTACTCACCCTTCCCCTCTGGATCGGCTCGATAGCGCGTCCTGTAGTGAACAAGGTTGTACCTAAGTTTACGAAAACCGGCTTCAATATTGCTCACCTTTCTCTCAACCCCTACACTGGGCGCTTTGAACTTGGCGGGTTTGTCCTTGAAAATCCGCAGGGCTACAGCGAAAAGGTGGCCGTCTCGCTCGGCAATCTCGTTTTTGACGTTGCCGTTTTAACCGTCTGCGACAAATATGTCCACATTGAAGATGTAACCGTCGAAAACCTCTTCGTGTCTTACGTAAAAGGCGGCGAGAACAACGTCGACAACTTTACGCAGATAAAGAACAATGTCGCGGGAACCAAAGAGGAATTAGAAGAAGTTAAGGAAAATTCCGCGCTGGCAAACACTGAAACCGGCGAAGAAGTAATCGAAGAGACCGAAGAAGCAGCCGAAGAGTTAAGCGAGCGCAAATTCGTGATCGACCATCTTGCGATCAAGGGTGTTAAACTGAAATACTCTTTCATAACCATTCCAATTCCTGTCGACATTGAGCTTAAAGACCTCGGCAAAGAGTCGGGCGGGCTTACGCTTACAGAACTTGTTGAAGAAATATGGCAGGCAATTCTCAAATCTGCTGGCGCTATCGGCGACGGAATGAAGTCGCTCGGCTCGTCCATAAACAAAGGCGCCGGCCAGCTTCAGGAGCAGATTTCCAATCTAGGCAGCTCGACGTCGGAAGCAGCCCAAAACGTAGGCGAAGGCGTTAAGAAAACGTCTGAGGCAGTTAAAAAACTCTTTAACTTCTAATCCAGAGCACAATGGAGACGACAGAAATAAAAACCGACAGCCGCGTTGAGATGTCGGTTGACGACCTCAAGAATGACTTCGCCAGGCACCTTCGCTACACGCTGGCAAAGGGCGACACACGAATAACCGAACGAGACCAATACACCGCTTTCGCCTACGCCATACGCGATAGAATCGTTGAGCGTTGGATTTCAACACAGGAAGAGTACGATCGCCAAAATACAAAGCGCGTTTACTACCTTTCTCTAGAGTTTCTTATCGGCCGATTGCTTGGCAACAATGTTATCAATTTAAAAGCCGACAATATCTGCCGCGATGCGCTGAAGGATTTTGGCATCGACTGGAACGATCTGCGCGATTTTGAAACTGACGCAGGTTTGGGCAACGGCGGCCTTGGCCGATTGGCCGCATGCTACCTCGATTCGATGTCGACGCTCGACCTTGCCGGCATGGGCTACGGTTTAAGGTACGACTACGGCATATTTCGTCAGCTCATCCATGACGGCCGTCAAGTAGAAGAACCCGACCATTGGCTCAAAAACGGCTATCCTTGGGAGATGGCGCGCCCTGAAT
>JAGBXE010000189.1 GCA_017629455.1 Kiritimatiellia bacterium | reverse complement strand
CTGCCTATTCTCATGGCTGTTTCCACTGGCTTGCAGAGCGCGTTCACTCCGACATCAGGAGATAAATCGCAGCAGAGAATGATGACGGTATTTATGCCGGTTATGATGCTATTCATGTTCTATTCATTCCCGTCGGCGCTCTCGCTTTATTGGTTTGTTTCAAACCTCTTTTCAATTGTGCAGATGTATCTTATACGCCGTAAGGCTTCGGCAGGAGAGGCGGCCGTTATGCCGGAGGTGATAGACCCGCCCGTTACACGCCAGATGCGCCGCCACGGTTAATCTTGCGTCTTTGCCACGGAATAAGGATTTAAGCTACCGATGCAGACTAGGCGAGATTTTATAGCGTTAGGCATTGCGTCGGCAGCACTTGGAGGTTGCAAGCTACCATCGCAGGTCGGTCTTAGCTTGCATCCGTGGCAACCTGGCGAACTTGATATTCATCTTATTCATACTGGCGTCGGGGAGCAGACATTTTTTATTTTCCCCGACGGCACGACAATGTTGCTTGATTGCGGAGATACGCATCATGCAAAATATATGAAAGATATTCCCCCGCGTCCTACTAATGAACGCTTCGGGGGCGAATGGGTAAGCCGTTATATTCAGCGCTTGATTAAATCGCGCGAGATAGATTACGCGATGATATCTCATTGGCATGGAGATCATACGGGCGATCTTGATTTTGGCGGCAAGCGCACATCAGATGGCCGCATTGTAAACGGCATGCCGTTAGTCGGTGAAGATTTTAAGTTTAATAATTTTATTGATCACCAATATCCCGAGATGGGGCAGCATGCTCTAGATCCGGATCCTGGCTCCATCATCTTAATGCGCGAATGGCTTCATCGTATAAAAGCCGCCGGCACTAAGATGCATAAGTTCGAAGTCGGTGCGTTGAATCAAATTCGTCTTTTGAAAGACCCTGCTAGGTATCCGTCGTTTGAGATACGCAATATCGCAGCTAATGGAGTTTTGTGGGACGGTAAGGGTGGCACTCATGATGCTGCAGCCATCCATGTTAAAAAGACGGGCGTCGATGCCGTGCACGAGAATCTTCTTTCGTCTGCCATCAGGCTTAGGTATGGAAACTTTTCGTATTATTCGGGCGGCGATAATGAGCTGTTTATGATCGGCGCGGATGGCAAGGAGTTTAATTGGGAAGCTTGCATAGGCAAGGTTGTCGGGCCTGTAGATGTGTGCAAAACGAATCATCATGCTGGATCTGCCGGGATGTCGGCAGATTTTGTGCGTGAGGTTCGTGCGCAAGCTTATCTTTCAAGCGTGTGGCAGTCTAGAATGGTCGATCATAAATCACTTTCTTCAATGTGCTCTAGGATTCTCTACCCTGGCGAGCGCATCGTATGTTTTGGTGATATCGCTTCTTCACACCGCTCTGTTGCTGAGGCGTACGGCAGCGACATTCCTCCGCCCGGCCATGCCGTAGTGCGTGTTGCTCCTGGTGGCGATACATTCCGCGTTTTTACTCTTAGTACGCATGATGAGTCGATGACCGTTCTTTTTGAGCGGCAGTTTATCAGCAATCCAAGATAATAATTGCATATGGAAAAGTTTGAATTTGAAGAGGCTCTTAAAGAAGAGATTCGTTCCCGCACGCTAGGTGAAGGGTTCATGAAGATAGTGCAGAGCGTGCGCAGGAATGGTAAGCAATTTAAGATTTCTCTTAGGCCTGTTGAGATAGGCGGGGAGAAGAAGTTTCAGGCCGAGATGACCGATGACGGTCAAGTGCAGGTTAAAAATCTCTCCATCGATGATGCAGCGCATGGGCTGGAGGAGATGATTGCCCAACGCGGTGCGCGCGAAATGCATCTTATGACAGCCAAGGGCGATTTGCATATTCGCGTCACTCGCAAAGGGCGCGTTGTTGTTTCGAGGTCTGCTGAGATGGACCGCGTCGTTAGCATAAGGCCTCATGATCGCGTCAAGAATGTGCCGCTGTCAAGTTTCGATTCGTCGGTTCTTTTGCGTGCGCTCGGCATTGCCGACGGCACGGGAGCGGTGCGTGCGTCAATGCGCGGCAAATACGATCAGGTTAATGAGTTTTTAAAGGTGGTAGGCGAGACTGTCGATCGCGGCAAAGGGCGCTTTACCGTTGTTGATTGCGGCTGCGGAAAAGCTTATCTTACTGCTGGGCTGTATTTTTATTTGTCGCAAGTTCTCGGATTTGAAAATGTATGCGTAGTCGGTGTAGATAGGCGCGAGGATGTCATCCGAGAAGCTACTAAAATGGCAAAGACTCACGATGTGTCAGATTCTCTTAAGTTTGTGCAATGCGATCTTACCGAGTTTGATATAAAAAGCGCAATACCCGATCTTGTGGGGCCTCCCGATCTCGTAGTTTCGCTTCACGCTTGCGATACTGCTACCGATGAGGCGCTTGCAAAAGCAATTGAGTGGAATGCCCGTTATATCTTAAGCGCTCCGTGCTGCCAGCATGAACTTCAAAAGACGATTGGTTCGCGTGGAAACAGGCTTGGTTCAGATGCTGACTTTGCAGGCCTTCTGCGGCAAGGCATACTGCGTGAGCGCTTGTGCGATCTTTTGACGGATTCGTTCCGTGCGCTTATTTTGCGCATAATGGGTTATAGGACAAACGTAGTCGAGTTTGTTTCACCCGATGCTACTTCGCGCAATATCTTAATAAAAGGAAAGGCGGGTATTGCTCCTGGCCAAATTGGACCAATTAGCGAATACCTCGCCCTTAGGGATTACTGGAAGGTGACTCCCTGGCTAGAAACGCGCCTAGGAAGCCGCCTTGAGAAGTTACTTTCTCGCTAAACGCGCAAGGCGCGAAGCGATGCCGACATAGTTTGCTGGCGTCATCTTAAGAAGGCGGTCACGATCGGCCTTCGGGAGCGGAAGAGCGCTTATAAATTCGCGCATTATCTTTGCGTCAACGCGGCGCCCTCTTGTAAGCTCTTTTAAGCGCTCGTAAGGCTTGTCCATGCCGACCTTGCGCATAACAGTCTGGATTGGCTCGGCTAAAACCTCCCAGTTTGAATCAAGGTCGGCGGCAAGGCGCTCGTTGTTAAGCTCCAGCTTGCCAAGACCTTTGATTGTAGCGCGAATTGCAATAAGAGTATATCCAAAGCATACGCCCATATTGCGCAATGTGGTCGAGTCGGTAAGGTCGCGCTGCATTCTTGAGATGGCGAGCTTTCTCGCCATAAAGCCGAGCATCGCATTTGCAAGACCCAGGTTGCCTTCCGAATTTTCGAAATCGATTGGGTTTACCTTATGCGGCATCGTCGACGAGCCGATCTCGCCTTTGATGGTGCGCTGCTTAAAGTAGCCCATCGAGATGTACATCCATGCGTCGCGGTCGAAGTCGAGAAGGACGCTGTTCCAGCGAGCAATCGCGTCAAAAAGCTCGGCGATGCCGTCGTGCGATTCGATCTGCGTAGTAAGCCTATTTTGGCGCAGTCCGAGCGATTCGATAACTCCGCGCGAAAGCTCTTCCCAGTCGACATCGGGATACGCTGAAAGATGTGCGTTGAAGTTGCCGACGGCACCGTTCATCTTTGCAGGCATAACAAGACGGTCGATCTCGGCTGTCTGACGCTTTAAGCGCGCGTAGACGACTGCCAGTTCTTTGCCTACGGTAGTCGGGGAGGCTGGCTGGCCATGGGTATGGGCAAGCATAGGCACCTTTGCCCAATCGTTAGCCATCGCTGCGAGCTTTGCGGCGAGCTCATCCATTGCCTGGCGCAAGACTGCCTTTCCATCGCGCAGCATAAGAGCGTGAGACATGTTGTTTATGTCTTCGGAAGTGCAGGCAAAATGTATGAATTCAGAACGGCTTTCTAGGCTTGTACCCTTAACCTTTTCCTTCAGGAAATATTCTACAGCCTTTACGTCGTGGTTAGTCGTTCCTTCGATTTCTTTGACACGCTTAGCATCTTCGATGGAAAATGACGATGCGATAGCTCTTAAGGCTTTGCGTTCGGAAGCTGAAAGACGCTTACATTCCTTGATTGAAGGATTGTTGCATAACGCCTCAAGCCATGTGCACTCCACTAGCACGCGGCGTTTGATAAGACCGTATTCAGAAAAAACTTCGCGCAGTTCTGCGCACTTGTTTGAGTAGCGCCCGTCGATGGGCGAAATTGCCATAATGTTATCGAGTGTCATAGCCTTAAAATTATATCAAAAATCGTGTTCTGATGGTTGTCTGTTACGTAAGAATTAAACGCTTTTTTCGCCTACGAGAATAGAGATTGTCTGAGAAGCTAGCGCCATTGCAAATGTGCATACGACAGGCATAATGCTTCCCTTGATTTCAGCGTTTGTAGATGTGGCAGGCGTTTCAAGTGATGAGACGCATGGGAATTTTGCATCGGAGAGCCTTCCCATATTGCGCAGGCGGCGCCGAAGTGCGCGGGCAAGGCCGTCGCCCTCGACTTTGTCGAAGCGCTTTACCGTAACCTTTGTCGGGTCAAGG
>JAGBXE010000188.1 GCA_017629455.1 Kiritimatiellia bacterium | reverse complement strand
TGCAGTACACCTCCGGAACAACCGGTAAGCCAAAGGGCGCCATGCTCACGCATTCCAACTTTTTGCATGACATCGTCGGCGCGCTTCAGTGCTTTGGCGCGAAAATAACCGACAAGGATTCGTTCTTTGTGGTTTTGCCGCTGTTTCACGCTTTTTCGTTTACGGCAAACTTTGTCTGCCCTATGGTAATGGGCGCGCAAATATGCTTTATGCAGTCTCTCAGGACGGTGGTTCAGGACATCAGGTATCTTAAGCCTTCTATATTGATGGCAGTGCCGTTGCTCGCCGAAAAGATTTATGCAAAGATAGAGGAGGCTCTTGCAAGCTCCAAGGCGGCAAAGTTCCTTTTCAAGATTGGTCTGCGCGGTCCGATCATGCATATGGTTAAACTGCGTTTAGGCGGCCGCATGCGCTTTATAATCACCGGCGGCGCGCCATGTCCGCACCATGTGCTTAAGGGTTTCAACCGCATGCATATCCGTTTTCTTGAGGGTTACGGCCTTACGGAATGCTCGCCGGTTGTGAGTGTCTGCGGTCCCGAGATTGACGCTGTAGGTTCAATAGGCAAGGCTATTAGCGGTATTGAGGTCCGCATTGCCGAGCCTAATGAGGCGGGCGTTGGCGAGCTGCAGGTCAAGGGCAAGATTGTTATGAAGGGTTATTACCACAACGAGGCGGCGACGGCCGAGTCGTTTGACGGCGAATGGCTTAAGACGGGCGATCTTGCTTCCATCGATGAAAACGGTGTAATTTACATCCGCGGCCGTAAAAAGGCTCTCATCGTCAATCGCGAAGGCAAGAATATATATCCCGAAGAGGTTGAGAATTGCATCGCCAAAGAACAGTGCGCTGCCGATATTCTTGTGCTCGGCTACACCGGCGGCGGCGAGGTAGGCGAGCGTGTTGGCGCTATCATCTATCCTAACGAAGATTTTATCAAAGAGAAGAACGGCGGCAAACTGCCTTCGTGGGAAGAGATTGAAAAAGTCACGCAAAAGGCTGTTCAAGCTCGCTGCGCAGAGTTGGCCGATTACAAGCGTCCCAGGAAGGTGGTTATTTCAAAGGAGCCGCTTGAGCGCACTTCGGTCGGCAAGATTCGCCGCGTGGCCTACAAGGGGAAACTCGACGAGTGAAATTGTCGGTTTTAGTTTGGCTTGAGTGGCCCGAGAAGTGCTTCCGCGTAAATGCGGAGGCACTTAAAGTATTGCGTTCGTTTCTTCCTGCTGCTTCAAGTATTCTCAGAGTGCGCTCAGAGAAGGCGTTTCTGGCAAAATTGCCGAACGCCACGCATGTCATAACATGGCATTTCAAGAAGGAGTGGTATGAGCGTGCTGTTAAAATGGTGTCGCTTTCAACTCCTGGAGCAGGGCGCGAACTCGTCGACTATATTCATGCGCCCAAACATGTCAAGGTGCATTTCGGAGGCTATCACGGGGCGATTATTGCCGAGAGCGTTGTTGGATTTATGTTTGCCTGGGCACATGGGTTTTTCAGGCCCGAACTGGTGCAAAGCGCCACTCCCGATGCGACATGGGGTGAGCGTTGGCCGCGTGCGCTGTTAAGCGACAAATGCTCATTGGTGGCTGGTACGCAAGCGGTCATAGTCGGTTACGGGCGCATCGGGCGGGCAATCGGTGCAAAACTGGAAGCTCTTGGTGTCAGGATAAAAGGGTTTACCCGTAAAAACGTCCAAGAAATCGACGGTGCGCTTCGTACAGCCGATTGGCTTGTTTTTGCATTGCCGAGCGACACAGGAAGCGACAATCTTCTTAATGCCGGAATGATTGCAAAATTGAGCAAGAAGTGTGTTGTAATAAATATCGGCAGGGGTAATGCAATTGATGAAGAGGCTCTGATCAGTGCGCTTAAAATCGGGCGTATCGCGGGGGCGTATCTCGATGTCTTCAAAAATGAGCCGGGCCCATTGTCCAGCGCTGTCTCTGGTTGTGCAGAAAAAGGCATCTTATCCCAAAATAACGCGTCGTTGCCGGTAAATTTAATAAAAATGCCGCATTCATCGGCATTTTGCGACCAATATCTTGCAATGTGTTTTAAGGAATTAAAAGATGACGG
>JAGBXE010000187.1 GCA_017629455.1 Kiritimatiellia bacterium | reverse complement strand
TGGACGGCGTTGAGCTCGTTTTCGAAGATGAAGCGCTTCGCGAGCTTGCAAGAACTGCGCTTGAACGCAAGACTGGTGCGCGCGGGCTTAGGGCAGAGATGGAACGTCTTATGACGGATGTTATGTACGAAGCTCCCGGTAACAGCAAGATGAAAAAGGTTGTTGTTACATCCAAGATGATTCAGGAGAAGTTGTCATGACGGTGCGTCTTCTTAAGTCGAAGCTTCATCGTATTAAAGTGACTGAGGCGTGCCTTGATTATGAAGGCTCGCTTACGCTCGATCCTGACGATATGGAGGCAGCCGGTATCTTCCAGTACGAGAAGATTCTCTGCGCCAATGTCGATAATGGAATGAGGTTCGAAACATACGCGATAGCCGGAAAGCGCGGCAGTGGAGTTTGCTGCCTTAACGGTGCTGCAGCCTGGAAGGGCAAGGTGGGCGATAGACTCATCGTTATGGCGTACGCCGATGTTCAGCCCGAAGAGGCCGCTCTCTGGCAGCCAAAGATAAAGCATTTCTAAGGATTCGTCCGGGCTGTGACTGGTTCGTTTGAAGTTAAGTCGGTAGAAGAGACGTGGGAGCTCGCGCGCCGTCTTGCAGGCGAACTTCATCCCGGCGATGTAGTATGCCTTGAGGGCGACCTTGGTGCTGGCAAGACAACGTTTGTGCAAGGGCTGGCAGCAGCGCTTGGCGTTGAAGGTCGTGTCACGTCGCCTACGTTCTGTCTCGTTCAGGAACACCACCGTAATGGCGAAAGCGTGCCTGCGCTTGTCCACATGGATTTATATCGCCTCAAAGGTGAAGATGATGTTATTGCGATAGGCTGGGAAGACTACCTTGCTGACGGCGCGATTCTCGCTGTAGAGTGGCCAGAGCGTGCGCAATCGCTAGTGCCGGAGAATGCGCGGCATTTGCGCTTTACCCATCTTGAAGGCGAAGAGCACCGCAGGATCGATGCGAGTTAAAGAGTATGACTTTCCTTCAGAGAAATGCCTATCGGATCGGGTGTGGCGCAGCTAGTCTTGTCTGGCCGTTTTTTAAAAAGCGGCGCAAGATAGCGGTTGATAATTTGATTAAAGGTAAGGTTGCGCGCGACGAGGTAGAGGCGCAAGTTATAGCAAAGCGTTCATTTTGTCATTTTGCCGGGCACGTACTTGAAGCCGTATTTGCATCGAAGGTTATTACGAGCGAAAATTGGCGCGAACATTTCGATTTTTCAAAGGCCGATCGTGAGGCTGAAAAAGCTCTTTTAGAGCAGCTCGATACGCCGATATTGCTCGTTTCATGCCACCACGGTTGCTGGGAGGCTGCAACTCACGTAATACCGCACCGTAGGCCTATGATCGCGATTATGCGCATGATGGACAATCCTCTCTTGCGTCGCTGGATGGAGCGTCGCAAATTTAGAGGCGCGGTTACTCTTGTCGATAGAAACAGGGGCATTAACACGGCCGTCATTGGCAAGTGGATGAAAGAGAAATCGGCCTTTACGATACTAACCGACCAGCATGCCTATGGTGGGGCAAAGCTTAAGTTTTTTGGGCGCCCTGCAATGACTGTAACATCCGCCGCGCGCCTTGCGATACGCTTTGGCGTTCCGGTGGTGGTAGGCTCGTTCGTGCGCACAGGCCCCTTTATGTATCGCGCAATTTGCGGAGCGCCCCTTCGCTTCGGTAAGGGCGACGAGCGCGATAAGGTTGCGCAGATTCTAAACGATAAGCTTGAAGAAGCGATAAGGCAGTGCCCCGAGCAGTATCTTTGGATACACCGGAGATGGCGCGATGACTGAGATGCGTGTAGCTTCGCTTGCAAGCGGCTCAAAAGGTAATGCATATCTTGTAGAGCAAGACGGAGAGGCGTTACTTGTAGATTGCGGGCTTTCGTTTAAAGTTTTAAAGTCGCGCCTTGAAGCTCTTTTTGAAAGTAACTTGCCGCGCATACACGGCGTATTGTTGACGCATTCGCATAGTGATCACGTTTCAGGTCTGCGGCCGCTTATTTCAAAACTTGGCCTTACAATTTATGCTAACAGCATGACGGCTGAGGCGGCGGCAGTTCAAGAGAAACTCGATGGCGATGTATTTGCCTGCTTTGAGAATAATCAGACGTTTGAAGTAGGGCCTTTCCAGATTGAGAGTTTCCCGGTTCCCCATGATACGAGCGATCCCGTCGGGTACAAGATACGCGGCAATTTAGTTTATTTTCACGCAACCGATGTAGGAGTTCCGCTCGATTCTATCGGCAAGAAATTAGTCGATGCTGAAATTGCAACGCTTGAGTCGAATCACGATTGCGAAATGCTTAAATCAAGCGCGCGTCCGTATGAGCTTATAAGGCGCATATCGGGTCCGCGCGGCCATCTTTCTAACGACGAGTCGGCCGAGCTTGTAAGGCGCTTTGCATCGCCACGCCTTAAAAAGCTGGCTCTCGCTCACCTTTCGCAAGATTGCAACGAGCCGCATTTGGCGTTGGCGGCATTGCGCGATGCTCTTAATGATGCAAAACTTAACGCGGTGGCGCTTAAGGTGCTGTCGCAGAATGAACCGGTATGGATCTAGATTTTCATTTAAGAATTGCGTCTTTAGCAGATGAAGCTCAGCGCCTTCAGCTTGATGAAGTTGTAATTTGTTCGCAATATAACATCCTTGCCTTAACAGGTGTAAACTGCGACAATGCCGTATTGGTTATTAAACCGAACACCAAGAATACGGCAAAGTTCAAGGTAGCTTTCTATACTGATTTCAGATACGCGCCAATGGTGCGCCGAATTGCGCCAATGCTTGATTGCCGCGATTTAAAGCGTCTAAAATTTTCGGGGCGGCGCATCGGGTATGAGCCGTCGATAACTCATTCCATGTTTTTGGAGTTTCGCGCTAAGGCGCCGCCAAGAGCTAGGTTTGTCGATGTCTCTAGCGTTATCAATTATCTTCGCGCCATCAAGTCACCAGAAGAGATATCGAAGATTCGCGCAGCTGAAAAATTAAACTGCAAAATCTGGGAGAAAGCATCCTCGCTTTTCCGTGCCGGCATGACCGAACGCGATATGGCACGGATCATTAAGACGATGATGATTGAGCTTGGTGATGGTGAGGCGTTTCCCACGATTGTTTGTGTTGGCAGCAATGCTGCCGAGTGCCATCATGAGCCAGACGATACCGTGTGGAACGGCCGTGAGAGTGTGCTCGTTGATATGGGCGTAAAACTTGATGGCGTAGCATCTGATTTGACGCGCAATTTGGTGGAGCGGCCGTCGCGCCTTTATTCACGCGTTTATTCGCTTGTGAAAGAGGCGAATGAGGCGGCAAAGGCGGCTGCGCGAGCGGGGATGACGTGCAAAGAACTAGATAATATTGCGCGTAAGATAATTTCCGACGGCGGCTTTGGCAAGTGCTTCGGGCATTCCTTGGGCCATGGTGTCGGGTATGAAGTTCATGAAGCTCCCACTCTTTCTCCTAAGTCGCCACTAGTTTTAGAGCCTGGGATGATAGTTACGATAGAACCTGGAATCTACCTTGAGGGCAATCTGGGCGTGCGCATCGAAGATCTCGTCTTAATAACTGAAGACGGATGCGAGGTGCTGTCTGATTATTAAGTAGCTCTTACTTTCCGGGGTATTTGACGAGAGAACTTACGCTCCAGTTTGCTAGGGCATTAGATCTTGCGCCAAAGCCTTCAAGTTCAACCGGGAAAATCATCTTTACGACCTTGCCACCTAGGCGTTCAATAAGCCTAGCGGCAGCTGCTGCCGTTCCGCCAGTTGCAAGAAGATCGTCGATTACAACAACTCTATCTCCTGGGGTAATTGCGTCTGAATGGACGTGGAGAGTTGAAGTTCCATATTCTAGGTCGTAATCTTCACTGACTGTAGCTCTTGGAAGCTTGCCGGGTTTGCGCACAGGAACAAACGCTTTGCCGAGGCGGGAAGCGAGTGCTGATGCGAAGATGAAACCTCTAGCTTCAGGCGCGGCAATCCTTTCAAATTCCAAGCCTTCAAGTATTTCGCACATTTCATCGACAGTCTGCTTAAGCCCTAAAGGGGCGTCGAAAATGCCAGTAACGTCGCGGAATAGAATCCCCTCTTTAGGGAAGTTAGGGATAGTGCGAATTAAGTCAGCTATACGTGAAGTTTTGTTCATAGGCCGATTATATCATTTTTTGATATAATCGATCCAATGCGAAATCTAGTAAATTTAAGAGACTTAGTTTCTGTTTCTGTCCTTGCCGCCTTGTGCGTTGCAATGGCTTTCGTTCCTCCTGCGCATAAAATCGCAAGTGGGGCATCCACAATGCGCGCGCGAGTTCTTTCGGTCGATAACTCGCAGATAACTTTAACTGGGCTTGTTGAGTATGGTACGCAGCATCTTAAAGTCGAGATGCTGGAAGGTCCAGAAAAAGGAAGCTCGTTCAATGCCGAGAATGAGCTTCGCGGGCAATTAGATTTTGATAAGAAGTTTGTTGAAGGCAATACTATTTTAATCGACTGGCCGTCGCAAGGCGCAACGCCTGGCGTAACTACACTCGTTGCGCGCGATCACTACAGGTTAGGCTGGGCAATAGTTCTTTTTGGCATATTCGCTATCGCGCTTATTTTATTTGGCGGTGCTACTGGGGCGAAGGCGTTATTTAGTTTCGTCTTTGGGTGTGTAGCGGTATGGAAGCTGATAATTCCTCTATGCCTTAATGGCTGGAATGCATCAATCACGATCTTTATCGTAGTTTGCTTGCTTTCGATGGTTATTATGTACCTTGTTGCAGGCTTTACGCGTAAGGCGGCTGCCGCGCTGACAGGAACATTATTAGGTGTAGGCGTATCGCTTGCTTCGGCATATATTATTTCAAAACTTATGCACGTTGATGGCGCGGCGATGCCTTTTGTTCAAGCGCTGATGTATACGGGCTACCCTGATCTTGATCTTTACGATATCTTTTG
>JAGBXE010000186.1 GCA_017629455.1 Kiritimatiellia bacterium | reverse complement strand
GAATGGCGGAAAACAAAGGTAATTGTTGGTTGAAAATCAGAGAAATCATACGTGGCGTAATAAGTATAAGCAGAATTTTCAAAGTGTTCTGGATGTTATTGTGGATGGCGTGGACGTTTTAGAGCAAGAAATCGACGTATAAGAAGACTTAGGTGTGTTTTCGTGGCCTTTGGGGAGATTTTCGCTTTGTGAGAAAACCTCAGCGTCTTTCCGCCTCTGCTTCCTCTGCGTTAAAAACTATCGTCCCGCACCACGCACCGAATATGGCTAATGGTCATAGTTTGCAAACTGTGTCCATGAGAAGTTACCACCGCATTTATATAAAAGCGGTGGTAAGGATTTTGTCTCGTTGTCAATTCTCGTATGATGGTGTGCTGTTAAATCGGGGGATGTGTGGTGCAACGCACAATCAAACTTCCTCTAATTTCTTTGCTCGGTTTTTGATGATTTCAAGGACACGGCTGTAAATTGTAAATTTCGCGTGTTCTTGACATAGTTTGGCTGAATGTAGTATCCTTCAAAATGTTCTCGTAAATTCTTAATAGGAATATTTTATGCGTTCAGTTTTGTTGGGGTCTGCAGCGATAATGTGCTTTTTCGGGTGCGCTAGGTTTTGCGGCGATGAAGTTTCCGCCCAGACTTATGAAGTACCTAAAGCATGGGAACTTAAGAAGTTTTGCGGCAAAGATTTTTGGCCGCTTTTTACGCCAGGGTACTGGTCATGTGATACGCCAGAATGGAAAAAGCAGGGCGAGAGTTGCAAGCAGAGTTGGCCGCCGCCAGAATGTTACGTAGAGTCAGCGCTTATTCATGATGCGACAAAGCAGATTATGAATGACCGCCCTCGGCGCTACGGTGAGAAGTGCGACACAAATTATCCTAAGCCGCTAAAGGTGGGTGACTTCTTTTATAGAGAGGCGCGAGCCTCGTTCTACGGCAATCCAAAGCCAGATAAACCCGCGTTTCTGGAAATTCAGAATGCTCGCCCCGTATTTCGCCTGCGTGAAAAGTACGATCTTGATCTCGAAGATTTTGCCGCGTGGAAGGCTTCGCACACTAATTTCGTCGGTATTCGTGCGATGACGGAGTTTGATAGTGATTCGACGAATTACGATTCTTTTATGCGCAAATCGACGAATGAGGCTCTTAAGGCTGAGTTCATTGCAACGTATGGAGTTCTTTCAAATCGTTATGATCGCCTTGAATTTCTTCGCCGCGCAGTGAAACGTTCGGAAGCTTTGCGCTTCGGAGAGAAGAGTTTCTGGACAATGTTCTCTAGTTGCCTTTCAATGGGGCATCAGATGGCAGATGCTGGGGTTATGGGGCTGTTTTACGAAGCTACAAGCCAAGAGTGCGGCCGCTGGCAGGTGGGCGGCGCTTTCTTGCGCGGTGCTTCGCGGCAGTTTTCGATTCCGTTTGGCTGGTATACGGCAAATTGGTGTACAGGCTTTACGCGCGATGGCGTGCTGTACACAGGGGCTAATTCGATGCCGGTTAATGCCGATGCTTCACATCGGCCATTAGGGGGAGCTGGGCGTTCATCTTTTGATCGCCAATGCGCGTATGGTTATTTTATTGGGGCAAGCTTCCTAGAGCCTGAATATCCAATACGCATCCATTATCATCAGCCCACGAAAGATTCGCCGCGTGTGCCGTCAGATTTCGCCAAAGACTTTAACGCCTTGTATCTTCTCTCAAAGCGCTTAGACAGGGGCGTTGTTTATTCGCCTTGTGCGATGCTCGTTCCGCTTTCAGTAAAATATACATCTCACGGCAGTGCCTGGTGGGGCGAACATCCTTTTGCGTTAAATGCAGTATTCTTTACTCTCGCTCCAATCTTTTCGGAAGATCAGTTTCAGCGCGATTTGCGCAAGCGCGGGCTTCAGAGCTGTCTTTACAATTCTGAATTTGGCGAATTTTATGATGTTTTAAGTCCTGATTCCAGGCAATCTTCCGAGCGTTTTACTTCTGCTATTAAGGCTTATAAATGGGCGTTTTTGCTCGAAGAATACCGTAACGATGAGCTTGATATGGAAGCTCTTAAATCGTTTGTTGATGGTGGCGGCACGCTTGTTGTTTCGGCCGATCAAGTTAAACATTTCCCGTTGGAGATGATAGGCGTTAAATTTTCAGATAGGAAAATTGCCTCCGGCAAGGCGATTAAGGCTGGCGGCAAGCTTATTGATCTTGTTCAGTCTTACGACTGGTATCTTGCTGATTCGTGTCATGGCGCAAAGCCGTGGATAAAGGATGATAATGGCGTAGCGGCCATATATGTAAACACCTATGGGCGCGGGCGCATTTTAACGGTAGCTTCAAAGATGATGCTTCCGCGTGCGTATGAGGAGCGAACTGAGGGAATTAGCTATTATCCGCTATTAAGGGAGATAACGTCAGGGCGTGCGGAATTTGCCGTTATTCGACATCTCCTTCGTACCGCTCAGGACGAGACTATGCCAATAAAAGTTACTGGCGATATACAGTGGGGCGTTAATAAAACGGAGCGCGGCTTTTTAGTGTGGCTTATCAATAATAAGGGCGTAAAGAAATATTCGTTTGAGCCAGAAGAGTTTGATGCGTCGGCAACTGCCGAGGTGCAGATTGTTTGTAAGCCTACTCGCGAAGTGCGCAATGTAAAAGTTGGGCCCGGAAAGTGGACGTTTGTCGAAATGTCAGCCAAGTGAAAAAGTTGGCAAAGCGCAGGCAAACAAAGAGGACGGTTTATGGTATACTTGGAGGAAATTTGATTCGGTAAATCAAGGAGGTTGTTATGGGCAAGGTTCAGGCGGAAAATTTGACTAGGCGTAATTTTATCGGCTCAGCTGTTGGCGCTGGCGCATTTTATTTGGCAGGTTCGGGGCGCGCATTTGGAGCTGGGGCGCCTTCTAATCGTGTTCGCCTTGCGATAGTCGGATGCCGCGAGCAGGGGCGCGGTCAGGCGGTTTTGCGTGCGGCGATGAAGCAGCCCGGCGTTGAAATAGCGTACGTTTGTGATGTCGACAGCAGAGCTCGCGATTGGGCTGCCCAGCTTGTCGAGAAAGAGACAGGTTTCCGTCCGCGCAAGGAGGCTGATTTCCGCAAGTTATTGGAAGATCCGCTACTTGATGGCGTCATTTCAGAAACGCCCGACCACTTCCATGCTTATTCTGCCATTCAGGCTATGAAGGCTGGCAAGGCCGTTTATGTCGAAAAGCCCTGCGCATTCTGTCCTCGCGAATGCGAGCTTATCGTTGCTACGCAGAAGAGTACTGGGCGCGTATTCCAGATGGGCAATCAGCGCCGTGCATCTCTTTCGTATAATGCGGCGATGAAGGTTTTGAAATCTTCTGAAAGCCCTATTGGCCGCATGAAATGGGCAAAGTGCTGGTATCATGCCAACAGGCTTTCTATTGGCCGCGGCAAGCCTTGCGCAGTTCCCGAGTGGCTTGATTGGGATCTTTGACAGGGGCCGGCGCCGCGCAGAGATTTCCGCGATAATTTTGTCCACTACAACTGGCATTGGTTCAAGCATTGGGGAACGGCCGAGTCGGGCAATAACGCGCCTCACTTTGCCGATATCGCTCGTTGGGCGCTCGATGGCGAATATCCTAGCCGCGTTCTTTGCACTGGCGGCAAGATGTTCGATCGCGGCGACGATTACGAATGGCCAGATACATTTAATATGTCGTTCGAATATCCTAACGACACGTTTATTATGTATGAGCTCGCTAGCCGCAGCTTCCAGAAGTCGTCAATGGATTTAAGTACTGGTGCGCTCGTTTATGCCGAAGGCGGTTCAGTGCTCTTTAGCCCATCGGATTGCGTTATTGTTTACGACGCGAAGGGCAAAGTCATACGCAAGTGGGAATCGAACGGCCAGACGGAGACTGGTTCGCTTACGGCTCCCGCGCCAGGCCTTGATATGCTCCATACAGGTAAGTTCGTCGAATGTGTCCGCGCAGGCGATACACGCACTTATGCCCCTGCGCCCGATGCAGCGATGACTTCTTATATGCCGCTTGTTGCCAATATTGCTCTCGATATTCGTAAGCCCGTCGAGCTCGATCCGCGTACTGGCGCGCTGCTTACGAAGGAAGCGCGTCCGCTCTGGGCTCGCGAGTATGAAAAGGGTTGGGAATTGGAAGCGTAATGGAAAACGATTGCATTTTCTGCGCGATTGCCGCAGGGAAAATCCCTTCATTTAAGGTCTACGAAGATGACCAGGTGCTTGCGTACCTTGACATCAATCCGTTCTCCAAAGGCCATACGCTTGTAATACCAAAAGTTCATAGCGCAGGGCTTCTCGATACTTCTGACGAAATCCTTTCGATGCTCGTTCAGAGAGTTAAGAAAGTCGCTGCGCATTTGAAAAGCAAGCTTGGCTGCGATGGGTTTAATATTCTGCAAAACAACGGTGAGGCCGCAGGGCAGACTGTCGGGCACATACATTTTCATATTGTGCCGCGTTGGGCTGGCGATCCTTTAGTGTTTGAAAACGCCAAAGGCGACATGGAGGCGTTGAAGGCCCTTGCCGCCCAAGTCGGCATGTGACGCCTGCTAAGTTTATTGACGATCCCGGATGGGCGAGCAATATTGCGGAAGCTCCAGCTCCCGCGCGGCAACGCCATTTGCCTGCTCACGAGGATTGTTCGCGCCTTGATGTTGAAAGCGTTCGCGATCATTTAAGAAAAGGCGGCACGCTCGGCTCGATGCGCGGCTATGAAGAGCGCCCTGGTCAGATTGATATGACGGGCGCTTTGGCCTCTGTATTTAACGATCGCGAAAATTTGATGATCGAGGCAGGTACTGGGGTTGGAAAATCACTTGCGTACCTCGTGCCTTCAATAATGTGGGCATGGGTAAATGATACTCCTGTAATCGTATCCACCGCTACGCGCAATTTGCAGTCGCAGCTTATGGACTCTGACATCCCGCGTGCAATGTCGGTGCTTGGTCCTGACGCGTCGCGCCTGCGTGTTGCGCTTCTTAAGGGGCGTTCAAATTACGTTTGCTTAAGGGCGGTAGGGGAGTTCTTCTCGGCTGGCTACTGGACGATGTCGGAGGAAGAAAAAAAAGAAATGCCGCATTTTATCCATTGGCTTACGCATACGCGCGATGGCGATCTGGATAGGTACGAGGGCCTTCCGCGCGATATGCTCAACTGCCCTGGTGAAGAATGTGGCGGAAGACGCTGTCCGTATTCAACGCGTTGCTTTGTCCATAAGGCGAGGCAGGCGGCAGCTGAGGCGCATTTAGTTGTAGTAAATCATTCGCTCGTATTAGCCGAAGCGCTCTCGCCTGGCGGCGGGATCTTGCCTAATTACGGCCGTTTGGTGATGGATGAAGCGCACAATCTTGAGTCTATTGCTACGGAACAACTTTCAATGGAGTTGTCGATTCCTGCGCTTACACGCATATTAAATCGCCTTCTGCGCAGAGGTCGCGCTCGCAATGCGCGCACTGGAGGGGTTTTGTCGGCAGTAGAGCGGCAACTTAAGCGCGGCGATTTTTCTGCGAGTCAGTCGGCAGAGGCGGTAGGCAAAATGCTTGTGGAAGCTACGCATATTACTGTAAAAATAGTAAATGCAGCCGAAAGCCTAATGGATGCGGCAAGCTTTCTCTTAGCGCCGGCGAAAGATCGCGCGATGGTGCGCTACCGCGTCGTCAGCGCCGAACCTAACGGCAGTTTGCAGAGGCAATTTTCGCTTCATGGGCTTTTTAAGCCTTATGAGCAAGGGCAGTTCGATGAGAGCGTACTTAGCAATGCGCAGTTTGCCTTTGAGTCGCAGTTGGCGGCAATGCTTAATTTGCTCCATGATCTTCGCGATATTGTTTCGAACGCTTTTTCAGAGGGCGATCGAGGAGCTGATGTCTCTGTTCAGTTAGACGCCATTGCTGCATCATTAGTGCAATTTGCAAATGATGCTAACTTTGTTCTTTCGGCTAAGCGTGACACGCACGTTTATTGGGCCGAACGAGTGCGCACAAATAGTAAGCGCCCCGATTACGTGCGCCTTGTTGCTGCGCCTCTTTCTGTTGCAAGCGATTTGAAAAAGATGCTTTACGAGGCGAAGGATTCTGTGGTTCTTTGCTCGGCCACTCTTCGCGTCGGGAACGACTTTGCTTATATGGCGCGGAGGCTTGGTGTCGATGAAGGGCGCTTTAGGATGCTGACGGCAACAAGCCCGTTTGATTACTTTAGGCAGGCTTTAACTCTCGCGCTTGACGATTTGCCTGAGCCTTCGTCAAATGCGGCTCTTTATGTTGAAAAGCTAGCAACGTTTATGCGTAGTTTGTTTGCCGTAACAAAAGGCCGCGCGCTCGTACTTTTTACAAGTTATGAGATGATGAATTCTGTTGCCGCGGTTCTGCGAGAGCAGCTTGCCTCTGATGGTATAAGGCTTTTGGTGCAGGGCGAAGGGCTTTCGCGTGAGGCGATGACGTCATTGTTGCGTAATGCACAAGGCGAGAGTGTCGTTGTTTTTGGAGCGCAGAGCTTCTGGGAAGGCGTTGATGTTTCGGGGGAGGCTCTTTCGTGTGTAGTTCTTGCGCGCTTACCTTTTGCGCAAGTTGGAGATCCTGTTGTTGAGGCGCGCTCGGAAGCGATAGATCGTGCAGGCGGCAGTTCGTTTCGTGAGTATGCTTTGCCCGAAGCTGTGATACGTTTTCGTCAAGGTTTTGGTAGGCTTATTAGGTCGAAGTCAGATCGTGGCGTTGTTATCGTTTCTGATCCGCGGCTGGTCACTAAATCGTACGGCTCGGTATTTAGAAAATCAATTCCTTCAACAGTTCATACCGTTGCTGACCAGTCAGAACTTCTTTCTCGCGTTGCTGATTTCTTTTGTTCTTAGTGTAAGGTTATTGCGTTCTCTCTAACGAGATTTTTATGTAGACTCTTCCCATTCCCTGTTCCCTCTTCCCTGTTCCCTCTTCCCTGTTCCCCGTTCCCCATTCTTGCCTTCCATGCGGAGCGTACCTCTCGCTTCATTTTGCGCCCCGCCATATGCTATGGCGTCGCTTATCCGCACACGCTTTCTTACTAACGACTAATCACTAACG
>JAGBXE010000185.1 GCA_017629455.1 Kiritimatiellia bacterium | reverse complement strand
TTGCCGCTGATATTCTGGTCGTTCAATCGTCATGTTTTTGATGTTTGCGTATTTATGGGAAATCCAATGTTTTGTAAAGTGTCGATATTGTATCATTATGATTATGCCAATGTAAACAGCCGGCTTTTCAACTTTTGTGAAAATGCAAGTTAAGGGGGTAAGATTTGTAAAAGGTAATGAATTTGCCCCTTTAAATATAGTCTTTGCAGACATTGATAGAAGAAATGACTTGCGATGTGTTTTGCTGCACACTCTAAAGTATCCACAAATCTTCACTAATCCTCACAAATCAGATTTGTGGAGATGAGTGTTGATTTGTGGACGATGGGGAGTGTTGCCACCCACCTTCGCCATCCTCCTTCGCGCGGCGCGCTACTGAGGACAGGAGGCTACGGTGGACAGGATGTGAAAGTGTTGCAAATTTTCAGTTTTCAATGCCAATGGGGAATAGGGAAGAGTCAGGAGTTTAATTCTGATAATATTGTACAACTTCCGGTGGTGGCGGATCTGCCGCCACAATTCCTTTTATATGGTATAATATGCTGTTGTTAGATTTGTACGTTAAAACAAAAAATGACGGAGCAAGAATGAAAGTTAAGAAGAATGCGAAGTACGCCATCGCTTGCGTCAGCTCGATGGGTCTTAGAATCACCCCTGAAGACCGCATGGCGGTTCATAATTCAAATAAGTTCATGCTTCAGGCTACTAGCGCCGAGACGAATGTCTTGAACGTAACATCGTCGCTTGGTCCGGAATGCTTGGTTTTCACGCGTTTTGTTGAAGGCTCGCCGATGGCAGCTTTTATTAAATCCCAGCTTCGTGCACGTAACATCGCTTATGTTGGACCTGATGTGCCGCAGGGCGGTCCGTGGGGCTATCGCCATCAGTTCAACATTGCCGACTCGGGTTTTGGCCTGCGCGCGCCGCGTGTGTGGAATGACCGCGCCGGCGAAGTTGGGCGCACGCTTGATGCGAAGGACTACGATACTAAGAAGCTCTTCGGCAAGGACGGCGTTCAGATCCTCCATCTTTCTGGGCTTATCGCGGCCATGTCGCCCGAAACGACAAAGTGCTGCCTTAAGATGGCGGCTGAAGCCAAGAAGTACGGCGTTCTCGTCAGCTTCGACCTTAATCACCGCGCGACATTCTGGAAGGGGCGCGAAACAGAATTGCGCGCAGCATTCCATAAGATTGCATCTGTCGCCGATATTCTCGTTGGTAATGAAGAAGACTTCCAGCTTTGCCTTGGCTTTAAGGGGCCCGAGGCTGGCGGCAAGGATCTTCTTGGCAAGATCGATCGCTTCAAAGAGATGATTACGCAGGTCGTTAAGAAGTATCCTAATGCAAAGATGTGTGGCACGACGCTGCGCCAGGTTATTTCGGCATCTGAGCATCTTTGGGGCGCTATTGTCTACTCCAAGGGCAAGTGGTATGTTGAAGAGCCTCGCCAGATTGGCGTGCTCGATCGTATCGGCGGCGGTGACGGGTTTACTGGCGGTCTTCTCTACGGCGTAACGCGCGGCTGGAGCGCGGAGAAGTGCCTTCAGTTCGGCTGGGCATCAGGCGTTATGGCTGCAAGCTCGCTTAACGACTATGCTGAACCTGCCGATGAAAAGCAGGTTTGGGATGTTTACGCTGGCAACGCCCGCGTGCAGCGCTAAAAGTGGTAGAAGAAATAGATTTCCAGTCGGATTCCTTCGATGACATTGTCGCGAAGGATTCCCGCTATGCCGCGCATGCGTACGCTCTTTTGATGGATGTAGTACGCAAGCGCGGCGGCAATGACATCCTTGAAGAGTTTAAGGAATCTGCCTTAGATCAGTACGGGCCGCTTACTTACCGTGTCCTTACAGAGTGGGGCATTGCTTGCACGGAGGATGTTGGCGAGATGATGTTCAATCTCGCAGAAGCGCGGCGAATACCTCGTGAAGAAGCTGGAACTCCTGAAAATTTTGCAGGAGGATACGACTTTAAAGAGGTATTCCTTGGTCCGTACGAGGTCTAATCGGCGATGACGGTAATCCAACGGTACGGCTGGAAAGGCGCGATCGAGCCCGGGCTCGGTCGCGTTGTGCGTTCTCATGGTGATTATTGCCATGTAGTATGTAATGAGCATCCTGAAGCTCCAATAGTTGCTCGAACAAAGAAAAGCGCGTTTCGCAATCTCCCGCCGCCGATACCAAGGT
>JAGBXE010000184.1 GCA_017629455.1 Kiritimatiellia bacterium | reverse complement strand
CAAATGCGGAAGGACTAATTTCCCGGTTCCTATTGCACCTGCTACGCGAGCCATCTGAATGGGAGTAACAAGCAGCATACCTTGCCCAATGGACATCTGCGCGAGATCGCCTGGATACCAACGCTCGCCATAAGTATTCATCTTCCATTCGCCGTCAGGAACAAGCCCTGCGCGTTCAAAATTTAAATCAATGCCGGTTTTTGATCCTAAAGCGAACTTTCGCGAAGCTGTACAAATGGCATTTGTACCGCAATCCATTCCAACTGAACAAAAATAAGGATTGCAGCTTTTCATCAAAGCATGAGATAGATCAAGCATCCCATGACCCCAGCGGCTTGCGCAACGAAGCGCCATACCTCCGCAGAAGAATAACCCATTACATTCGTACATTTTATCAGGCGTAATGCTGCCAGCTGAAAGACCTGCTAGCGCCGTTATCGGCTTAAATATCGACCCGGGAGCATATGCCCCACCGACAGCCCTATTAAGAAGAGGCTTCGAGCGATCTTTAACGTACCTATCGTAAACTTCAGGTTTTAGAATTGGAACGAAAGAATTAAGATCAAAACCAGGTGCGCTTGCTAAAGCTAGCACTTCACCATTTCGCGGATCAATTACTACGCAAGCTCCCCTTTCGCCTTTAAGCTGTTTTTCTACTGCTCGCTGTATATTAATATCGATTGTCGTTACTAAATCAGGACCCGAACTAGACTTAACAGCAATCCACTCGCGAATAGCAAAACCTCTTGCATCGACAAGAACCTTTTTCTCACCAGGAACGCCTCTAAGGAAACTGTCGTAATACATTTCAAGACCGGCACGACCACGCATCTCGGGCGTAAAATAAACGAAACGTTCATCGCCCGCTATTGATGAGCCTCTATCACGCCCAACGTAACCTATCACGTGTGCCGCTAGCGACTTGTGAGGATATATACGTTCAGCAGATTCGAGAACCTCAAAACCTTGCAAATTCCATTCGTGTTCGCAAAAAACCGCAAGCTCGCGCTCGTCAATATCGCGCCAGACAGTAAGCGGCATAGCTAAACTCGTTTTGACGTGCCTAGCAATAACTTCGGGCGTAAGGGGAGATGTCTTTCCAATTACCTTTCCAACATTATCAATGCCGCGACCAATCGCCGCAGTAGTCTCCTCCCACGTGCGTTTACGAAATTCTGACGGACGGCAAACAATAGAACGAGAAGTTCTGTTTCCGGCAAGAACACCCCCCTTACGGTCGAGTATTCTGCCGCGCAGGCCCGCCGTCTGAACCCTACGCACCGATTGGCGCGAAGACGCATAGCTATAATCTGCCGCGCCGGCGATTTGCACAGAACGCAAACTGACTATAAGATGAACAATGCCAAGTGCAAAAACAGCTGACATTATCCAACACGCAAGAGCGCTGACGCTGTGTTCAGTCTTGTTCGCCAATTGCAGCTCTCCTTTCTGCAATGCCAACAAGCCAGCTTGTAAGCGCGACGGTCGCTACCCCAATTGGGATAGCAATCAAAAAACGCAAAAAGACACTAGCGCCTAAACTTCCAGTCCAAGCGGCAATCCAGACTTGATATGCAGGATACGAAACTAAAAACGCAACATAAGATAGTTCAATGCGCCTTACTACAAGGGCAACAATTACAAAATAACTTACGCTAGTCATTAACGGGAGAGACGAGAGAGAATCTTCAACACCCCCTGCTGCAATAGCAAATAAAACTGCCCCAACCAAAGCCTGCTTTGAAGATATAGCTATAACCGCGGAAAGTAGAACTGGAAACCCGACACAGAAGAACTTTGGCAGTAGCTCCTCTGCGGCACCCCCGACACAAAGAACTAGAAGAGAAAAAACAAGCTGGAGAACATTATTTCCCACGGCGTATGAAAACATCTTCTATGTTCGAAAAGTCCACAGCCGGCAAAATTTCGCCTGTGCGCGAGAGATTCGAACCGTCTTCGCGCAAGCCGATAAGATACCCAACTTCGATGCCGCGCGGAAAGACACCACCACGGCCCGACGTAATAACCCTTGAACGCGCAGGAGCAGTAGATGCACCTGTGACATGGTTTAGTGTGAGCATATCGTCATCACCACCAGAAAGAATTCCGTAAACCGACCTATCAGAGCCGGTTTGAACTTCGCAGGCAACTTTTACAGAAGGATCAGTCACCAAGGCGATTTCGCAAGTATGCGGAGAAACAGAAACTACTCGACCAACTAAACCCTCAGGTACTACTACAGCTGCAGCTTCTTTAATGCCTGCTAATGAGCCTTTATTAACTCGAATGCGCTCTCCTGTAGAAGCCGCGCCGCATGTTGAAATAACACTTGCTGCAACCCACGATGATGGCGAACGCTGAACATATTCGATCTGGCGGCGAAGTTTCGCGTTTTCCATTTCAAGGCGCTCAAGATCACCGCGCAAAACAGACAATGAGGCGACCTCGCGTTTAAGACGGATATTTTCAGCCTGCGCTGCAGAGCCGCGAAACGCACCGACAACTCTTGACCAAACTTTGTTTACAAAAGTATGTTTAGCACGCTCTACGGGATAAACGACCTCTGCCGCGGCAGGGCGCCACAACACTAGGCCGACTGAAACAGCCGCCGCAAGTACTATCGATGTATATGAATACGCCGAACCTGTCTTCACGACACCCGCCTGTTGCGGGCGAGGAAGTCGAGTTCAGACATGACGACACCAGCACCTTCAGCTACTGCTGAAAGCGGATCATCGGCTACAACAACAGGTAATCCTGTCTTGGCCGAGAGGAGTTTG
>JAGBXE010000183.1 GCA_017629455.1 Kiritimatiellia bacterium | reverse complement strand
TGAATCACCAGCAAGAAAACGGCTCTTGCGCCTGAAAAGCGCCTTCAGATGAAAAAGTCTACGACGAAAAAGAAGGGGTGTGAAAATAAATTTTCATAGGGTTTTATTGGGCTTTTTTGAAAACTGGGATAAATCATCCCAAAAAAAGTGGGATAAGGGTGAAGAAAGCGGTAGGTTTTCATTCGCACTCAATAAATGGTATAATTCCTTTTTTGATGCAAACAGGAATTACGTCATGCTGAATTGGATGGATAGCCTTAAGGGGCGCTCACTTCTACGGCTTGCTTCTTTCTCTGATGAGGAGATGCTAAACCTTATCGACCTTGCTGCACAGCTCAAGGCGCGTCGCGCGGGCGGTGTGCGCGGAGATTTGCTTAAGCGCAAAAACATTGCCCTCATTTTCGAAAAGAGCTCCACTCGCACGCGCAACTCCACGCTCATTGCCGTGCGCGACGAGGGCGGCAATGGCGAATACCTAACGCGCCCTGATATTCATTTCGGGAAAAAGGAATCCGTCAAAGACACCGCCCGCGTATTAGGACGCATCTATGACGGCATACTCTTTCGCGGCTTTAACCAGGCCGACTGCGAATCGCTCGCCGAACACGCAGGCGTTCCCGTGTGGAATGGCTTAACCGACGACTACCACCCAACGCAAATTCTTGCAGACCTACTGACAGTGCGCGAAAATTTTGGCTCGCTTGACGCCAATACCACGATTGCATACGTCGGCGACGGACGCAACAATGTTGCAAATTCGCTGATGATGGGCTGCGCGAAGGCCGGTGTTAGATACGTCTGCTGCTGTCCTAAGGAGCTTCGCCCAGATGAAGCAATCCTAGCCGAAGCCGAAGCCGTCGCCAAGCGCAACGGGTGCGACATCCGCGTTTCCGAAGACCCAATTAGCGGTGTTAAAGGCGCAAACGTTCTCTACACCGACGTTTGGGTTTCGATGGGCGAAGAATCAAAAACGGCCGAGCGCATCGCGATGTTGCGCCCATACCAGATCAACATGGATCTTATGCGCGCAACGGGGAATATCGACGGCAAGCTTATGTTCCTGCACTGTCTGCCTGCATTCCACGACTTTAATACTGAAGTCACAAAAGAATGCGGTGCGCTTGAGGTGACAGATGAAGTCTTTGAATCGCGCTACTCGCGCGTCTTCGACGAATCCGAAAACCGCATGCACACCATTAAGGCGCTCTTGGTGTCGGCTCTCTCAGACCGCGCGACAATCTGAAATGGCCTGCCGCGGATACAGCCTTCTTAGCGGAGGCCTCGACAGCCAACTTGCTGTACGCGTCCTCCAAAATGCAGGCGCGTACGTTGAAGGAATTTGCTTTTCTACACCCTTCTTCGATTGCACTTCGGCAAAGTCGGCAGCAGATGCGCTAGGCGTGAAACTGCACGTCATAGATTTTCTCGATGACGAAATTTCGCTTCTTAAAAATCCACCGCATGGTTTTGGCGGAGCAATAAATCCCTGCATCGACTGCCACGCGACAATGATTAAGCGAGCAGGCGAAATGGCCGCTCGCGAAGGTTTCGACTTTGTCGCCACAGGCGAAGTGCTGGGGCAAAGGCCGATGAGCCAAAACTCGCAGGCGCTCTCTGTAGTTGAGAAAGCGTCGGGGATGGCCGGTAGGCTCGTGCGTCCATTAAGTGCAAAGCTCCTTGAGCCGACAATTCCAGAATCGGAAGGCATCTTAAATCGCGATAAGCTCCTTGATATTTCAGGTAGGGCAAGAGACAGGCAAATTGCGCTTGCAGCCGAATTTGGAATTACATCCTATCCTTCTCCTGCTGGCGGGTGCAAACTTACCGAAAAGGGTTTCGGGCGCAAGCTTAAAGACTTAATAGACCATGAAGGCCTGGATGATAGGCGCTTAGTCGAGCTTTCCGTCGTAGCGCGGCGTTTTCGCCTTCCCGATGGAACTAGCGTAATCCTCGGGCGTGACGCCAACGAAAACCATCTTCTCAAAGATGAGCGCGGCACGATAATTGCGCCAGTCAACGTTCCTGGGCCTACTGCGCTTCTTCCTATTGTCCGTTCAGAGTCCGACTTTGAGCTAGCAAAGGAAATTGTCTGTGCATATTCGCGCTACGACAAGCTTGAAGGCAATATATTATTAAACGTCGGCGAAGTCAGCCGCCCGTACGACAGAGAAAAATTCCGTCCTTATCAGATTACATAAATATGAAAAGAGCATTTATCATCGCGATGGAGTGCGAAGCCGACGCTGTGCGCGGCCATTTAAAAAACGGCGACGAACTGATTGTTTCGGGCATTGGCAAAGTAAACGCTGCAGCGGCCACTCAAAAAGCGATCGACTCAGGGGCTGAAGAAATTATCAATTGCGGCGTTGCTGGCGGGCTTGATAGCTCCATGAATGTCGGCGACATTTTTGAAATTTCAAAGGCCGTTGAATTCGACTTTGACCTTACGATAATCAATGGCACTAAACTCGGCACTCACAACGAGTGCCAATCGCCATATTTCGACTGCACCACAACTGGTCAATTCCCACAGCGCATTCTCGCTACTGGCGATAGATTCACCAATGACGAGAAAGATGTTTTAGACCCAATCTCTCTTGGTGCCACCGTTAAGGATATGGAAGGCGCGGCCATTGCTCACGTATGCGAGCGCTCAGCAATTCCGTGTAGGATGCTTAAATCCATCAGCGATGTACACGGAAAAGGCGACATGACCGGGCAATACCAGGTAAACTTGACAAAAGCCCTTGAATGTTTGAAAACCGCGCTTACCTCCTGGATGTAACTAGCCGCGTGCCTACAGAAAGGACGATCCACGAAATAGTGGATATCCTCCAACGCTGTAGGTATACGCAGTTCTTGCCATATTCCACAACGGGCAAATTCCCTGAATCACTTGATTTAGGTAGGCTTAAAACTTACTGCGAAATCCAAGGAATTGAATTAATTCCTACTGATGAAACAGCCTTTCTTTCCCTTATGGCATCAGGCAAATGCGTAAGCCAATCTACGCAAGCTCCTAAAAGCCTTACGGGGCGCATTGAAGAAATGCGCGAGCGGATGCAGGAAGCAGAGATGATGGGCCGCGGCCGCAAAACATTTATCGTCACCGATTTTTCCGACGGTTACCAATGGCAGCCTTTAGCCGTATCGCTACCTGGAATTATTCTTGGAGGCGCTTTTGCCGCAAGCGGAGCTAAAGCAGCTAGGATGGATCTCGAAGGCGAACTTAATACGATAATTGACGCGCCGATCGGAGGGCTCATACTTAAACTGGGCACACTCTATCTGCGCGGCGGTGCCGTTCATGAAGATTCTTCGGAATACTTTAACATCCTATCCCAAGATGTCGGCTACTCACGGCATATGGGGCTTACGCAGTACGTCCTCGACGATGTCTCAGGCGTTGCGCGCGGCGTTCGCATACAAGCAGAGCGTTGGACCGATCGCACAGACTGGGCAAAAGAAATTGTCTATATGGCCGACCTAATTGACTGCGCCTGCCACCGCCGCGACGAAGCAAGGCTTAGAAACTTGCGCGATGAACACGGCAGAATATGGCGCATGCGCTTCCACCCTGAAGGCCGCATCGAATCGCTCGCGCTCCTTCCGCGATTCTAACTCTTAAGCGGCATATTCCATATTCATCTTCACTTCAGGATTTCGACGAAACCATCTGCATCTGCGCCGTTTACGCGTCGCTCGGCGACGTGCCCGTCACGCCATTTCATGTCGACGGAATAGCCGCCCTGCGCGCGCAGTCCGCAATTGCGGGGCCAGGCCCTGAGAAAACTTCATTTTCGGCGGGAGAATTGCCGAATATTTGTAAATAGAGTAAAAATGCGTGGTAAACGCAAATGCTTAAGCCCTCATCCAATCACTCAATCCTGTGAATCTTGTTAATCCTGTCCGAGCCGTAGGCGGCCCGTTACTTCATACGTTGGCTCGCATCACAAGCATCAGCTGAAGGGCGGCGGCATTAAAAAATGGGAAAACTGTCATAAATAAAAGGAATATTTCTTAAAAATAAAGTTTTCTCAGGGCTTGGCCCTACAGAATTCCTCCGCTGACACGAAAATAAGACAATTTTTAGTATTTAAAAAATACAGTTGCTAACCCTCTAACGCCCATTCTAACCCTTAAGCGACATACGGTATGCCGACATCGACATGCCGTATGTGCGGCGAAAGAGATTGCGAAGCGAGCCGACATTCTTAAAGCCGCATCTCATGGCGATGCGCTGATCCGATAGCGCAG
>JAGBXE010000182.1 GCA_017629455.1 Kiritimatiellia bacterium | reverse complement strand
TGCGCACATAGCTGCCGCCGCCGGTGAAGTTCTTATCCTTACCCCAGATCTGCTTGCCGACATTGTCCCTGAGCGAAGGGAAAATTCCGTAAACCGAGCCGGTATACTGATACGGTTTGAGCTTATCGGCCTTGGCTTTTGCGTCATAATAAGCGCTGCCGCCGTCATCAAGAAGCTGCAGCTCGCACATACCGTAGTATGCGGCATCCTTGCCTGGCACCATACGGATGCCCAGCCCGTTGTTGCCGTTCGCCGACATGCAGAACTCAAAGCGCAGAACGAAGTTGGTATAGCTGCGCTTGGTGTACAAGTCTCCCCGCATCCCCTCGGGCAGCGTGCGCTCCGGGTGGCATTCGAGCGTACCGTCGGCGCTAACCGAATACATCGCCGTCGCGCCATCCCACTGCGAAAGATTGTTTCCCTGAAGCAGTGAAACGAAACCCTCGTCAATAACGGAAGGATATTCACCCTTCTCTGCAATCGAACAACCAACCAGCGCAAAAATAAGCGCAACCGACATTATCTTAATCAATTTTTTCATAATTGGCAATTATACCATAACCCCCAACCGCTGACAAGGCACGCGCGTAATCGGTTGTATTTGATTAGTCGAATGTGTAACAGCAAGGCCGTTGCTCATTCGACTAACCGAAGCGCCATCACCGCCTTATATTAATACGGCTTGGGGGCGATTTTGCATTAAGTTCTGGATAATACATCGCCTCAACCGAAACACCTGGGAGCGTAAACTCGCCTGCCGAGACAACACGCATCGGATACATAAAATCGATAGTCTCTCCCGCTTTCACCGAAAAGCGTTTTGAAAAGATGAGCATTCTGTCATCGCGTGCATCACTTCGCATCACCCATTCGCCGTTAACGACCCTCAATGCAAAATCGTTAACAGGCTCCATCGCGCCCGCAAAAAGATCTTCTATCACCAAGTCACCTATCTCACGCTCCTCAAGAGATGTTATCTCAAGCTTTACATAAACCATCTCTCCCAGCTTAAGTTTTCTAACATCTACAGGCAACCCTTCCGGCGTCTCGAAAGTGCGAACTATCGAAAGTCCGTTTGAGACCGCCTTTTCTTCCTCTAATTTTGGAAGTTCGAGCTTGCGCCAAGCGATAAACCTCTCACCTTTTTGCGGCGGCCTGAAGCGGTAGTACTCAGCTATTGCAAGTAACGCATGGGCATTTTCCTCTGTCGTTCCCCAGGAATATTTCACACGGTCACGCTTATTCTGGAGGTACTGAACGAGCGGCAAAACGCGATTGTCGTCGGGGTCAAGTTCCAAAAGCGACAGAAGCATGAATGACGCCTCCTTTACCGACGATGGCGACGAAGCATTCGCAAGTAGCGTTCTTGCTCTCATCCTGTCGCCGATTTCCACAAACGCGCGCGCAAGCCGGGCACGAGAGAGAAGCGAAAGATTTTTCTCAGCGTCATACAAGCGGAACATCCTGTCCTTATCGGCCTTACCGGCGATTGCAAGCGTATGAAGCGCGTATGCCGATACATTGTCATT
>JAGBXE010000181.1 GCA_017629455.1 Kiritimatiellia bacterium | reverse complement strand
GAAGACTACTGGAAGCGTTTTGCGAGTGCGCGATCTAATGCAAGTAGCGATATTAAGTTTTTGCGTCTTGCAACTGCCGCGCTTGGTGTTCTTTCTATCGTAATCGGCATTGGTGTTATGAATGTCCGTAGTGCTCTCGCGGCGTTTTGGGGAATGCAGAGCGTCCTTTCAGGCGGTATGCTAGGGCTATTTCTTCTTGCTATCATGTGCCGCCGCGCTCGTGGCGCTCATGCAGCAGTTGCAACTATCATTTGTTTTCTTTGTATACTCTATGTCGCCTTCGGGCAGGAGCTTACAAATTTTTCAGTCAGGCTTCATGTAAATCTCGCGATCGTTTTAGGAACGCTAGCGCTCGTAGCCTTAGGCTCTGCACTGGCAGTTTTTTCAAGGAGAAAATAAGATGTTAAAATTAGAAGGTCTTATTCCGCCCATGGTTACACCGCTTGCTGCATCTGGCAAGCTTGATGTAAAGTCGACAAAGAAAATGGCACGTCATTTAATTGACGGCGGTGTCGATGGAATTTTTCTTTTAGGCACGACAGGTGAAGGCCCGCAATTGCCGTACGCTGTGCGCGAAAAGCTTGTTGAGACAGTTTGCAAATACGTAAAGGGGCGCGTTCCTGTTTTAGTCGGAATAACAGAAACCGATATGGAAGATGCTCTTTCGTTTGCTAATAAGTGCAAATCATTTGGAGCTGCCGCCGCAGTTGCCGCGCCGCCATATTATTTTAAATTGACGCAGGAAGAGTGTGTTAACTGGTTTACGGTCATGGCTGACAAGCTTGAAATGCCGCTAGTTATTTACAATATGCCGGCGCATACTGAAACTACGATACAACCTTCGACAATAGAAAAGCTCGCTAAGCATCCAAATATTATCGCAATGAAAGACTCCTCGAGCGTCATTGCGCTTTTCAATAAGTTTCGCGTGGCACTTAAGCCTTATTCAAATAAGTTTTCGCTTTTTATGGGGCCTGACGAGGCTATGGGCGAGGCTGTTCTGATGGGGGCGCATGGGGGAGTGTGTACGGGAGCAAACTTGTGGCCAAGCACATTTAAGGCGATGTATGAGGCGGCAAAACGCCAAGACTTAGCAGAGGTGAGGCGCCTTCAAGAAATAACGACAACATCGAGTAGCCTTTTATATTCACTTGGCGCAGGGCAAAGCGGCTTTCTTAAAGGCGTTAAGGCAGCGCTAGCGGAGATGGGGCTTATTCAAAATGTTCTTTCTTCGCCGTTTACACCTTTATCAGGTAAAGAACTTGAAACTGTGCGTAGTGCACTTGATAAACTTCGTAAAATGGGGGCGAAATGAAAAAGCTTTCGCATCAAAAGATTGTAGTTTTAGGTTCGACGAATACCGACATGGTAATTTCCGGTAAGCGTCTGCCTATGCCCGGCGAGACAGTTTCTGGCGGCCACTTTCTTATGAACCCAGGTGGGAAAGGCGCCAACCAGGCAGTTGCAGTTTCTCGCTTATCTGCTCGCCCAAATTCGTGCATCTTTATTGCGAAAGTAGGTGACGACGTTTTCGGGCGCGAGACGGCTTCGCGCATGAAGAAAGATTCGATTAAGGCGCATTTGGTTGTCGATAAAGTTGAGCCGTCTGGTACTGCTCTTATTCTCGTTGATTCAAAGGGGCAGAATGTTATTTCTGTTGCTCTCGGCGCCAATGGAACGCTTTCTTCAGATGATGTTTCTGCCTTTAGGAACGATATTGAAAATAGCGCGGCGCTTTTGCTTCAGCTTGAAACGCCGATTAAAACAGTCGAGTGGGCGGCTAAGGTTGCGCATGAAGCTAAAGTGCCTGTAGTGTTAAATCCTGCGCCGGCGGCAAAACTTCCTAAATCAATTTATAAGCTTGTAGATTGGATTACGCCAAACGAGACGGAGGCCGAGATTCTTACAGGCATAAAGGTTACTGATGTAAAAAGTGCCGCGCGTGCTAGCGAAATACTTTGCCGCCGTGGGGTTGGCCATGTCATCATTACGATGGGCGAGAAGGGCGTATATTCGGGCGATGACGGCAAAATCTATCCTGCCTGTAAAGTTAAGGCCGTCGATTGCGTGGCGGCAGGCGATACGTTTAATGGAGCCTTTGTCGCGGCGCTTGCAGAGGGTATGGCAAGCTCTGACGCTATACGCTTTGCTCAAGCGGCAGCAGCCATATCTGTTACTCGCCGCGGAGCGCAGTCATCAATCCCGATGAGAAGCGAAGTAACGGTGAAATAAAAAGATTATTTTAAGAATTAAATTATGAGAATATCCTTTATTCTATTGGCGCTTTATGCCTCTTCAGTTTTCGCATCAGTAGCCGATAAGCCTGTTTTGGCGATTAATGAAGATAATGACCACTACTTTAAACTTGATTCATCGTTGATGGATGAAAAGCACCTTGTCTCGTACTTGGGTGATATTCTTTCTAAAGGAGCCGTTACCGACTTTTTTATGTGCCCGTGCGGCCAGCGCGCGAGCTTTGATTCTAAGGCGTGGGAACCAATCTGGAAAGGCATTTCAGAGCCCAATATGCACGGCAAGACGAACGATATTTGGTGCGTCAATGCCAAGCTTCTCCACGATAAAGGAATCGATCCGTATGCAGTGTGGATTAAAGAGTGCCGTAAACGCGGCGTGCGCGCTTGGATGTCGATGCGTATGAACGATGTTCATTTTGTGAATATAACTAATTACTTCCGCAATGCTACGTTCTGGCGCGAACGTACGGATTTGCGCAGATATCCCGATGTAAATCCGCTAGCAAATACTCATTCGTGGGATTCGTTTGCGTTTAATTACGCGCATCGTGAAGTCAGGGATTATCATTTTGCGATGTTTAAGGAATTAGTCGACAGGTACGATGCCGACGGCTACGAGTTTGACTGGATGCGCTTTACCCGTCATCTTACTCCCGGTCGCGAGCGCGAAGAAGCGCCGATTCTTACTGCGTTTATGAAGCGTTGCCGCGACTATGTCGACAAGGTTGCCGCTAAGCGTGGTAAGCGCATACTTCTTTCTGCGCGTGTTCCGACAACATACGAAGAGGCGCGGGAGAAGGGGTTTGATCCTGAGACGTGGGCGAAGGATGGGCTTATCGATTGGCTTATTACAACTAACTTTTACGACACTAACGATTTTGAAATAGATGTTGCCGGGTGGAAGCGCCGCATGATGGCCGCTAATCCTACAGTTAAAGTATTTCCTGGCGCTACAGATTGCCTTCGCCGCAATGAGGTTAAAGGTTTGCCGCCAATTCGTATGACTTCTTCTGATTACTCTCGTTGGGCTAAGGCTATGCGCCAGCGCGGAGCCGAGGGGCTTTATT
>JAGBXE010000180.1 GCA_017629455.1 Kiritimatiellia bacterium | reverse complement strand
GGCTTTTCAAAGAATTGCGTGGGTATAAAAATGTAGTTCTTTGGGATTATGAGTCTGACGAGGCCCGCGAAGGCGGTATTGTAAATAAGAGCCTTTCAAAGTCGATTCTTTCCAATTGGGATGTTATTGGCAATTTCCCCTATACGTTCGGCGTTTTCTGCCACGCGACGAGCACGGTTGATATTAGAGCCGACTATCCGCGAATCGAGCGCGAATGGGCGAAGTCAAAAGATGATCCCATGTGCCAAGGTTATATTTGGTGGGGCGAAACAGAGCACTGCGATATAATGTGGTACGAGTATTTCTCAAAGAATGTTTGGGATCCGAAGTACAAAGTTGAAGAGCTTATCGAAGGCTTTTGCCGCGATCGTTACGGCAGCGAAGCTTCTAAGTTGGAGCCCATTTGGCGTACGATGCTGCCTATTTCAATCGGTCACGGCTATGGCCATATGTTTATGAATGTGTTGCCTACGCTCCCCATGACGCTTGAAAAGGAAAAGAGTTACCGCTGTTTTCCTTGGCGTTCGTGCCTTAACGATGCGCCCAAGGTTTATCGTGGGTTAGCCGATGTTGAATGGACAAACGCGCGTGTAAAGCGTGATACAATCGACATTGCCCGTACGGTCACCGACCGCGTTTTGTATGCGCTAATTTCAAAACTGCGTCTTGGCCTTCAGGCGTGGCGCAAAGGCGCGAATAATGAAGACGATATAAATAAGCTACTTACGGCTACGCACGGTCTTGTCGATGCATTCGCTGAGACGCTTGCGCTTCATACCGACTACTCGCTTTGGGAATCGTATGTGCGCCTTGATCAAGTCGAGAAGGTGCGCAATCCTGATTTTCCCCGCGTTCTGATGGAAAATGCAATAAACGATTATTGTATCGGCTATCAGTATGAGGCGGCTGAGTATATCTATAAGCCTGTCATCGCCGACGTTCATGAAGCGGTCTCCGCGCTACTTAAGAAGGGTGATCGCAAGGCGCAGCTCGATGTAAAACGCGTAGATTATCGTAAGTGGATGCTTGGAACTCCTCTTTGCGAAATGAAGCCTACGTTAGATCGTACGGTCGAAAACTATCGTAAAACGATGCTTAAACTTGCTGAAGCTGCTGAAATTGTGTGTCCTCGCCAACCCGATGCCGACGAGACAATTCACTTCGACGGCAAGGATGAGTTCTTCAATTAAAATACGAAATTAAAAAAGTCGAAAATTTTTTGTCAGGAATTGAATATTGTTTTCCCTAACAGTATGTCGCGAGGGGATGTGCCCAAGCGAAAACACTAAAAGGAAAGAGTAGGTGCGTCATGGAAAAAGCAATGAAAACAGTTTTCGCGGCATTCGTATGCGTAACACTTTGCGGCACGTTGGCAGCAGCTCCCGGTAGGGGCCATAGGCCAGGGCCAGGGCGCGGCGGAGTGCATATGCATCATCACAGACCCGCCGTGTTTCACCACCATCACCATCGCCACCATCACGGTTGGGGGCGCGGAGGTCGTAATTTCTGGCCGGGCTTTGTTGGGGGCGTCGTTGGAAGCGCGGTTTATAATGCCGTTGCAAACGGGCCCGTTGTAGTTAGCACTCCAACGGTTGTAACTACGCCGACAGTAGTAACTACGCCTACGGTTGTAACGACGCCTGCGGTAGTCACAGCGCCAACGGTTGTCACTACTCCTACCGTTGTGACAACGACAACGAGGGTCTGGGTAGAAGGGCGTTATGTTGATCAAGTTCAGGCTAATGGCGTTGTTGTTCGTGTCTGGCAGCCTGGGCACTATGTGACGCAAACGCTACCGTAAATAAAGAAAAATAAAATCATCCATAAGCGGTGCTGCTAGAAGGATTGAACCTTTTGCAGCGCCGCTTCGTTTAATTATATGGATGATTTCATATATTAAAGACCGTAAATCAGGGTTTACTTTAACAGAACTCTTGATAGTTGTGGCAATAATATCAGTTATTGCCACAATTGCGGTGTCTCGAATTTCAAAGATTCTCGAGAAATCTAAAATAACTGCCGCTGAAGCCGATATGCGCACAATTGCGTCGGCATTTACCAATGAAAAGTTGGGCTATATTCGTGATTTGAGGGGAATTCCCGGGTTTTCTCCAGCTTATATTAGGGTTGCCAATCTTCTTATAGCAACTAATGTTTATGGAGCAGCCGTTGGAACAAAAATTTTAGGCGGCTATCGTCTTGATAAAAATCTTTCTGCTCGCGCCGATGATTTTTGCGCAAAGGGCGAAGAGTTTGTTAGGTGGAATAACGAATCAGAGCGAGGGTGGCGCGGGCCATACATTCGCCATAGCGCTGGTGTATTTCCAAATATGCAAGATGTGCGCTTTACAGGCGATACTAATTTCGCTCAAAGAGGTTTTTTCCCTGAGACATCAGGGCTTCGCCTTCCTGTTGAGATACTTGAAAGGTACGGTAATTGTTCCGTTTACGGTTTCCCGGGCGAGCCTGCCATAATTGATCCGTGGGGCAATCCTTACGTTATGCAAGTTCCTCCTCCGCAGGCATTTCCCGATTTTCAAGGCTCGAACACAAACCTTTCTGATGAAGTTCGCTTTCGATATGCCCGTGTAGTTTCAGCCGGCCCTGATGGGCGGCTTGATACGCCGTGCTTTGGGGCAAATCCGACTAATTGGTGGGCAACGGCGTGGACGCCGTTAAGTCGTAGGCTTGCGCGTCAAGCTGGCCGCATCGATAATGTCGATGTGAGCGCACGCGGTGATGATTTAGTTTTATTCCTTGTGCGCAACGATATTGACGAAGGAGAAGAGCGCGGCAGATGAAAAAGGCGTTCACACTTCTTGAGGTAGTCGTTGTCTTGGCTCTACTTGCAGCTCTGACGCATTTGGCTGTTCGTGAGTTGTCACATTTGAGGGATTCTAAACTTACCAAGACGGCTGACGCTCAGCTTGTCGAAATAAAAGATGCCGTATTTAAGGGCGATTTGAGTGGCGAAGGAAGCGGTTTTCTTGCCGATATGGGGCGCTTGCCGCGCGTAGTCAACGGAACGTTGTCGGAGTTGTGGTCAATGCCGGCAGGTTCGCGGCCATACGCTGTACGTGAGGCAGTTGGGGCAAATCTCGTAAGTGGAGTGCCAGGTACTCCCGGTGTTTACGTGCCGACTGGTTGGCGCGGTGAGTACTTAAAATTACCATACGCTAAAACTCGCCTTTTTGATCCGTGGGGCAATGCTGTCGAAGTCGAAGATTCAGCAGGCTTAGCGCGTCTTTGGGAATCGAACGGCTTTATTGTGGCTGCTGCGCATTACGGCCCCAAGGCAGCGCGTTCTGGCGAAAGGAAGATTTCGCTTCTGCCGCAGTTAGGCGCGTCGAGCCGTCTTTTTATTTCCACGCGGTCGATATCAACGGCAAAGGACGGGGCTATTCAATATAGGTGGTATGGCCCATCAGATGGTTTTATAACAGGAGCAGTCGTAAATGCCACGTGTCCTGGTACGGCAATTGCCGAGGGGCTTACGCCGGGCGTTAGGATGCTCTGGGATTCTGTTACGCGTTCATCTCGGCTTATCGAAGTTAAGC
>JAGBXE010000179.1 GCA_017629455.1 Kiritimatiellia bacterium | reverse complement strand
TGGACGAATTCGTGGGTTAGAGGCTGAACTTATCGATCTTCCTAGGCGTAAAGCGCTTGAGACGGCCCGCCTTTCAGGAGCTTCCCCCGATCTTGAGGCTGCAAAGGCCAATCTTGAGCAAGCACAGTTGCGCATAAAAGAGTACGAAGACGAGGCAACGGCTCTCGAAGCTGAAATTCAGCAGTTGAAAATTCAGCAGGCTTCGCTCAAGACCAATAAAGAATATAAAGATTTCGCAATCAAGATTGATTTGGTCTCGCACGATTTGGAAACCTCGCGTAACAACGCCATAGCCGCTCGCGATGAATTGCCAGCAGCTGAAAGCAGGCTCCAAGCGGCTCAAGCCAAATTCGACAGCGGTAAAGGCGTAGTCGACACATTCTGCGCCGAAATCGATGAACGCATCGCCGCTGTAAAGGCCGAGCATGCAGAGGCCGTTTCCGAGCGCGACGAGAAGGCGAAAGCCGTCACCGACCCCAAGTTTATGCTCTACTACGAACGTCTGCGCACGAAGCGTTGGCCCGTCGTTGTCGAGCTTACTCATGAAGGCGTTTGCGATGGTTGCCACCTCGTTCAGCCGCCTTCCGTTGGGCAGCTTGCCAACGCGAATGCCAAGAACGGCGAAGCTGGTCGTCCTCAGTCGATCGTTGCTTGCACAATGTGCGGCCGTATTCTCTATCGCCAATAAGGTGACGCGGCCTAGTTCTTTGAAGATTTCTTCTGAAGTGGCGCGCGAGCGACCGGTCGCTACCGCAAGGTAGAGGAAAGTCCGGACTCCGCAGGGCAGGAAACCGATTCGTCAAGGATCGGGGGCGTTGGGTAAACCAGCGCAACGGATAGTGTCACAGAAACAAACAGCGAAGAATCCTTTTGGGTTCCGCAATGGTGAAAAGGCGGGGTAAGAGCCCACCGGCGCGGCTGAAACGACGCGTGTCAAGACAAACCCTTTCCGGAGCAAGATCGAATAGGGAGCCGAACATGTCGCCCGCATGGTTTGCGCTTAAAAAGCGCGATAAGGTTCCGGGTAGATCGCGTAGATGAATGATCGGAGTTCCCTTTTGGGAATGAACAGAATCTGGCTTATTCGCCGCGCGCCGCTTCAGGGGAAAGTCAGGAGGCAAAACGTGAATTCGTCTAGCTACATTAAGGCTGTACCTTCAGAATTAATCGCGGGCTTCAAAGCTCGTCCTATTGATGCCGATAAACGTTCAGTTGGCACTGTTGCCGTAGTCGGCGGCTCTCGCCATTTCATTCACGCGCCCGTTATGGCCGCTCTCGGCGCCCGCGCCGCCGGTGCTGGGCTTGTTCAACTCGTAGTTCCAGACGCCTCACGCATAGCTGCAGGTGCGCTTGTACCTGAAGCGACATTTTCGAAATTGATCCCAACTTGCGCGCCGCCTCACGCGGATGTTACGATAATCGGTACGGGGCTTGGCATATCTGTCACTTCCGAAGTCATCGTCTCTCGCTTTCTCTCTGGCTCAAATGGGCGTTTCGTTCTCGATGCCGACGCATTGGCAACTCTCGCTTCATGGTACGGGCGCACCTACGGGTACGACCCTGCTATCGGCCAAGAGCTTATCCTTACGCCTCATGAGGGCGAAGCTGCAAATCTTCTCGGGTGGAAGCGTGAGCAGGTTATCGCCGATAGGCTCGCCGCGGCAAAAGAGATATCGGAACGCTATGGCGCGACAACAATTCTCAAAGGCCCACACACATTAGTTGTTTCCGCCGACGGCAAGCGCGTTTATAAAAATGAGGCCGGCAACCCATTCATGGCACTCGGTGGAATGGGCGACCTTCTCGCAGGCGTTGTTGCGGCAAGATGGGCATACCTAAAGCAAGATCCATTCCTTGCAGCTGCCTCTGCAACGTGGCTTCATTCACACGCGTCAGATCTGATTGTGGCCGAAGGAATCGATCCTTCAATAGTAAATACGGCCTCTCGTATAGGTTCTTTACGAGTACGCCTCGATTCTGCGTCATCGAATTCATAACGCCTACGCCTCGCACTTGTCTTTCAAGCCTATTTTTGATAAACTACCCGCAATTTCGAATTACATTCTAATTCGTTTCCCGTAGTCGGAGCGTAGCGCAGTCTGGTAGCGCGTTTGCTTCGGGAGCAAAAGGCCGTGGGTTCAAATCCCACCGCTCCGACCATTTACGTTTTTTCATGTGGGTCTCGTCGAGGCATTCCAACAAAACCTCCAAACTAAGTAAGGACGTTATGGATAGTTTGATGCTACCCTTCGGGAAAGAGAAAATTTCTTTACCAGTCGAAGATGGTCACCTTTCTGCCGTGCTCACATCGGGGATAAATTCATACATCCCTACCGATGATCCAAACGAGCTAGTAAAACAGGCTATTGAAAACCCTATTAACTCCCAACGGCTCAGAGAACTAGCTAAAGGCAAAAAGAAAATAACAATCATCGCATCCGATCATACGCGCCCTGTTCCAAGCCGCTTTATCATGCCGCATATCCTTGCGGAAATTCGCTCCGGCAACCCAAGCGCAGAAATTACGATACTCATCGCAACGGGCCTACACAGAACAACTTCGCACGAAGAACTTGCATCTAAATTTGGCGAAAAGATTCTCGCCGAAGAGCATATCGAAATCCACAATTGCGACGACAACGCGCATATGGTGCACCTTGGCAAGCTCCCTTCCGGGGGCGAACTTGTCATTAACAAAACAGCCGCCGAAGCCGATCTTCTCGTCGCAGAAGGATTTATTGAACCACATTTCTTTGCAGGTTTTTCAGGCGGGAGAAAAAGCGTATTGCCAGGGGTTGCAAGCCGCGCAACGGTAATGTACAACCACAACTCCTTGTTCATCGATAGCCCCAGCGCAAGAACGGGGATTGTCGAAGGCAATCCCATTCACGAAGATATGCTCTTTGCATCTCGCGCGGCAAAACTTTCATTCATAGTCAACGTTGTTATCGACGCTTCCCACAAACCTATTTTCTGTACAGCAGGAGATTGCGAAGAAGCGCACCGCGTGGGGCGTGAGTTCCTTAAAAGCCGCTGCCGCGTAAAAGCTGTTCCAGCCGACATTGCCGTATCGACAAACGGCGGTTATCCCCTCGATCAAAATATCTACCAAGCCGTTAAAGGGATGACTGCTGCAGAAGCGTGCGTAAAACCTGGCGGCGTAATCGTGATGTTCGCCGAAGCTTCCGACGGACACGGTGGAGAAAGCCTTTACAGAATGTTCCGCGATGAACCTAACCTTGAGCGGATGATGAAAACATTCTTGTCTCGCAAAAAGGAAGAAACATTAGTCGACCAGTGGGAAGCGCACATCCTGGCAAGAATTCTCCTGAAGAACAAAGTGATTTTCGTCTCAAGGTGCGACGACCAAATTGTCCGGCAGATGCATATGATTCCGGCGCACTCTGCCGCAGAAGCAATGGCGATAGCTAAAGAGCTAGTCGGCAAGCCCGACTATACTGTCACTGTGATTCCCGACGGCGTTTCAGTGATTGTAGATACGCCGTAAGGAAAATTGGCTCCCTTCTTCACGCCTGTTCCGACTGAACCTTTTCAAGCTCGGTTGAAGCTTCTTCCCACTCGGCAGTATAGCGGTCGATTTCAAATTGAAGTGTGCGCACTTTTCTATTCACTTCGGCAAAATCAGTTTGCGGAGTTGGATTAAATAGCTCGGCCGAAGCTTCATCAAGCGCTGATTGAAGCTCGTCCACTTTCTTTTCGGCCGCTTCTACGCGAGCTTTAAGCTTCTTAAGAAGCGGCGCTATCTTTGCACGCTCCGCTGCACGTTGCTGGCGAAGTTCCTTTTTGGAAATAGGCCTATCGGGCGATGGCGCAACTTCCTTTGCCTTCACGCCGTCAAAGCCATCTCGCCTCTTTGACTCTTCCTTTTTGCGAAGCTCTTCCTTCTTCTCGCAGTAATAATCGTATCCGCCGGGAAACTGGCGTATGCCGTCGCGAGTTATCTCTAAAACACTAGTTGCAACCTCGCGCACAAAATCAATGTCGTGGGAAACTAGCAGAATAGTGCCGGTATACTTCCTGAGCGCATCTTGAAGAAGGCTCCTGCCGTCAAGATCGATATGCGTTGTAGGTTCGTCCAAAAGTAGGAGATTAGGCGCAGCAAGAAAGAGGCGCAAAAATGCCAGACGAACCTTCTCGCCGCCCGAAAGAACACCTGCCGGCTTTTCAACGTCATTTTCATCGAAGCCAAAAGCCCCGAGCTGATTGCGGAATATCTTCTCAGGCCCACCGCCGTGAGCATCCCACACATTCTTGGCGTTGCGATAAACAGAGACATCTGGCGGAATCGTTTCAGCGAACTCCTGACTAAGGTAACCTGGAACTACATTATGCCCTAAAACAGCCTTGCCTTCGCTAGCTTGTCTGGTGCCTGCAATTAGACGCATAAGCGTCGTTTTCCCAAGGCCGTTATATCCGATAAGCGCAACCTTCTCGCCTCTAGAAATATTAAACGAAAGATCCCTAAAGACGAAGCGGCGATTTTCCGAGCCTTCTTCTTCGTACGAGAAACCAAGTTTTTCGCAGCGGAACATCTCAACGCCCGACGGCGGCGGCTCTGCCAAGCGCAGCCTTCCTGCATTCGTATAGCGCTTTGGCAGCACAATGCGCTCTTCATCAAGCTTGTCGATAATCTTCTGCCGCGACTGCGCTTGAGAGGCCTTCGTAGCTTGCGCCCTAAACCTGTCGACGAAACGTTGCAACTGCTCGCGATGGCGGTCCTGATTCTCCTTGGCCGCTTTAATGTGCGCGTACCTTACCTCGCGCTCGCGCAAGTACCAATCGAGATTACCCTCGTATCTCGTTGCAGTTCCGGCGTCTACCTCGACAATAATATCTGTAAGTGTGCGCAGCAAATAACGGTCGTGCGAAATTAACATTAGCGTACCATCGTACGACTTAAGGTATTTTTGCAACCACTCAACTGCCGGCAAATCCAGGTAGTTCGAAGGTTCGTCCAAGAGCAGCAAGTCTGGCTTTGACGCCAGAACGCGCGAAAGCTCTGCACGCATCCGCCAACCACCAGAAAACGAAAGGAACGGCTTTGAAAAATCGTCAACCGTAAATCCAAGCCCACCAAGTGCCACCTTTACACGCGTTTCAATGTCGTACCCGCCAAGATGCTCATACGCCGTCTGCAATTCGCCGTAGCGTTTCATCTTTTGCGGATCAACAAGGTCTTCTTCAAGCTTGGCCATTTCAGCTTCCATCTCGGCAAGCCCAGGTATGCCGCGGCATGAATATTCCAAGAGCGACTGCTCAGGATTGTCGGGCATTGGATTTTGACGCGTAAAGCCAATGCGCGGAGAGCCTTCAATAATGACCTCGCCAGAATCCGACGACATCTCACCAAGGACAATCTTAAAAAGCGTCGACTTGCCTGAACCATTAGGCCCGACAATGCCGATGCGATCGGAAGCGTTCACACGAAAGGTAACACCCGAAAGAACATCTTGATGCCCGTAATGAACCGATATATTTCTGAAATCAAGCATAATTAATACTAGCGCAATCAGCCGCTATGCGGCGCTTAAGCTCCTCTATGGATGCAAACTTACATTCTGGCCGGATAAACCGCGCGAAGGAAACTTCAACCTCGCCGCCTTCGTTACTGCAAGGAATTTCCTCTTCGCTCAGCCCGGGAAAATGAACTTCCAACACTGGCTCATTCCACGACTTCTCGCCGAGCGTGGGCGCAACTCCTACATTAGCTATTGCCCGCACTGAAGAAACCGACACTTCATACGCGCCAAACTGAAGTGGCGTAAAACCGCCCTCCGGCAAACTGACATTGACTGTAGGAAAGCCAATTAACGAGCCTACCCTTTTTCCGCGAAAGGTTTTTCCTGAGATGCTGTACTGGCGGCCGAGCATTGCATTTGCCAAATCGATTTCGCCTGCCGCCAAAGAGCGTCTAATGCGCGATGAGGAGACGACCTTCCCGTCATACATTGCGTAAGGCTCGACTGAAACGCTAAAGCCCATTGATCGCAGCAGCTCATGATCGCCGCGGCCGCCTGCGCCGAAGCGCCAATTCTCGCCGCTGATAATAAGAGGCTTTGCAGGCGAAGAGCGCGCTAAAAACCTTTCGGCAAAATCTTCTGGAGCCATCGCCGCTATTTCAGAAGTAAAGTCGACCATTTCAACTTCTTCAACTCCGCAATCGTAAATCGCCTTAAGTTTTGCTTCAGGCGTCATAATGAGATTCGGAGCTTTCGAAGGCTTTAAGATAGACAGGGGATGGTTTCTAAAAGTAAATACGCGCTTCGCACGAGAAAGTATCGCGCGGTGACCAATATGAACTCCGTCAAAGAAGCCTACTGCAACGCTTTCGACAGCGGCATCACGCACGACGGAAAATCCTTAGGTTCAATTTCAAGCAAACGCTCAAAGGGTATGGCATCTTCAAGTTTATACTTGCCAATAGCGGTGCGCCGTAGGCTCATAAGCGTTGCTCCAAGATCAAGTGCGAGCGCGCGAACGATTACGCCTTTAGATGCCACAAGCGAAAATTCCGCCTCACGGCTTTCGCCCTTCTCTTCTGAAAGGTCGAACCGGTAGACGTGCGCAAGGAATTGCTTGTGCTCGCCAGTGTCGACCACTTCATAACCTGCCGAGCCTTCGCGGCGAACGGAACAAAAGCGTGGCTCCGTCTGAATGACATCGCCGCGAACATCTTTAAGGCTTGCTGTCCTTTCAGGGTAAGGCGCAGCGTCGCCATGCCTGTCACCAGTATTCGTGACTGATCCAAAGACCATCGACCCTGTGTACGAGCGATCGGCACCCATCACGCGGTCGGCAAATTTGTTTGCTGCACCAAGAAGCAGAACAAGAACGCCTGAAGCCATCGCATCGAGTGAGCCGCCATGACCAAGTTTAACGAGATTAAACTTGCGCTTTACCGCCTTTAAAACCGTTGTAAACGATAGACCTGATGGTTTATCAACAATAAGGAAACCGTCAAGATCCTCCAAGACCTTTAGCTGTGCAAGATTTGCCATATCGTTATGCGTCGAAAAATGTTTTGCCGCCTGCGTTCACGCGCTTTGTTTTAGGATAAGTAAAACTCCATTTGCGCGAAAGAAATTCGCCCGCCTCCCATTTGGCAATCGGCAGATCATGCAAGAGATAATTCCCGCAATTAAGCGCTGTAGCTCCAGGCACTTCACCTTCGTATTCGGCCATAAAGCGGAAGGCCTTGCGTATTAAGCCTGTAATTTCGCGTGGGCGTATTTCATGGGAAGTGTTAGTCAGGAAATAAAAACCTGTAAGGCACCCCATCGGCCCCCAATAGACAACGCTATCGGCAAATTCGGAATTGCGCAAATAAGTGGCAACCACATGCTCGATAGTGTGCATCGCGTTTGGGTGTATTGCAGGCTCAACATTCGGCCTTTTCATCCGAATATCAAACGTAGTGATCCACCTCTCGCCTGCACGATCGCGGCGGCTGACAAATATGCCAGGAACGATCTTTTCGTGATCGACCTGAAAAGAAGCGATAGTCTTCATCTGAAACCTAATATTTTGTGAAGTTGAACTGAAAGCGACCAACCGTCAAGTTCCGAAAGAACTGATTTTGCAGAAGCGTAATCTATCGAACCGCCGCGGTCGCAAGGTGAAATGTAGTAATCCTTCGCTTCGATACTATCTTTCATCTTGCGGCAGAAAGAAGCTATATCTTGCGAAGAGGCAACGATACGAACTTCATCAGCCTTTGAAATCTGCACAGAATCGGGAAATTCCGCCTTTGGCGAACAAGCAACATAATCGACAAATTGTAGCCAAGATACGTCGTTTGTGCCATTCGTCTCTACCGCTATCCAAAAGCCAGCCTCTTTAAGCGCGGCAACGAGCTCGGGCATATCGTTTTGTATGGTAGGCTCTCCGCCGGTGAGAATTACGCTTCTTGTGCGATAACCAGAAACTTCTTTTACTAAATCTTCTAGCGAAATTTCAAAATGCTTCTTAACATCTGTATCACACCACGGACAATCAAGGTTGCACCCTGCAAAACGAATAAAGACGCAAGGCCTACCTACATTACGCCCCTCTCCCTGTAGCGACTCAAAAATCTCAACAAGATTATACATTTGCGTCTAAAAACGATTTGATGACAGATAAGCCATATATCGATGCTGTTTCAGCGCGAAGAATAGTATCTCCAAACGAAACTGGCTCGGCCACTTCTAGTAAAAGAGAAAGTTCTTCAGGCGTAAAATCTCCTTCAGGGCCTATAAAGAGAGAAAACTCACGGCGGCAAAGGGTATCCTTACTTTCCAGGAGTGCAGCCATAATGCACTTAGGCGGTGGCGTTGTAAGCGCACCGACAAGGCACCTCGTGGATTTTACAAGCTCCAGAGCTGAGGCAAAATCGACTGGAGCAGAAATTTGAGGCACCCATTTTGAATCCGATTGACGCGCGGCATCTTCGGCGATACGCAACCACAGCTCGCGCTTTGCCTCTCGCTACGAATGGGCTATTCGCACAATAGTCCGCGCAGAAATTACAGGCACTATCCGCGTCACTCCAAGCTCGGTTGCCTTTTCGATAGTCCAATCCCACCGAGAACCCTTGGTAACACACGCAAAAAGCGTAAACGCCTGAGGTTTCGCGGCCGACATAAGAGGCCCTTGCGGCTTTAAGCCGCCATTGACAAACGAAAAGCACCGCCAATTGCCCTTGCCGTCGAAAAGCTCAACCTTCTCTCCCTCTTGCAGGCGCAAAACTTTGAGGTGATTCTTCGCCGCCTTCGACAAGACGGGAGAACCACTCTCAAGCTCGGTAGTATCTGCCAGCAAACGATGCATTTGGCAAATTATACCAAATCGCCTGTACCCGCGCCTAAAATCTGTCACAAAAAGGTCGGACCTTTTTGTGACAGATTTTGAATTAGTCATCGAGACGCACTATCGATACATCTGCAACAACTGCCGGTTTTTTTGATTTCTCGCGGTAAAACGCGATGGCGCACCATTCTCCTGGCGCTATCACGTACTCTCCTGAGTACGTTGCCATCTCGGAAGAAAGCGCAAACGTTCCGCCCTCTCCATTGGGCTTATGTGCTATACGCTTATATGTATGCTTCTTAAAGCGGTCGGCATTGTTCGTGTCGGCAACGTCGGTATAGCGGTAAAAGGCTACTCGCACAGCTCCTTCGCCCTTGGCGCGGAACGAAAAGCGTATACGCCTAGCTACCGGGCTTTGGCGCAGTTCACCGTGCGCCATCGTAGCAAACATTCGCCCCTTAAGCAGCATCGCATTGCCGACGCCTTCCTTGATGATTTCGCCTCCTTCATCTGCAAGCACCCAGCCTTTAACCTTGCCCTTCGCATCAAGATTTGCAAACGAGCCGTTAATCTCATAAGGCGCGCCTATCGCCATCGGCGAATAGGAATTTCCGGCCATCCAGTCGGCGCAACCGCCCTTTGGCCCGAACATCACCTGCCAGACATCGCCTGCGCGAAGCGGATGAATCTTCTCGACGGGAATAGAAATTTCGCAGACTTCACCAAACGACGTTTTGCGCACCGATGCCCTCGCTCCGAACGCCCCAGCCTCCATGCCGCCCGGCGAGACCTCGCACGTTACGCGGCCGTTATCAGCAACCTCGAAACGATAGCGCCTATTGTCGATGTTCGGCGGATAGACGCAGAAGACGTTCCCTGCGCCCTTACTTGTCGAATAAAACGAAATGGATTTCGAATCATAAGCTGCGCCCACGGTGCGATCTGAAAATTCGGAATAAACCGATTTCGTCCACACCGCTTCGGATATGCGCCCGTCAGCAAGGACCGGCGTATCCGATAGCGGTGCGCAAAACGCGCTTTTCCCAGCCTTTGCTTTACGCTCTTCATTAGGTTCAATCCAATAAAGTTTAAGCCACCGCTTATCACGCCCTATACGGAAAAGGCGGACGCTATCGCCAGAAGCTAACTTCTCCGCCTGATCTAGAAGCGAAAGAAGCCGCTCTTTCGAGCCAGGCATATCAAGAAGCTGCTCTCTACGTTCATCGCCTTTAGGATAACCCATGCAAGCGGAATTTCCAGCCCAAAGACGGCGGCGGAAATCGTGATACTTCTTCATGGCAGGATATGCCGCGCCATAATATTTTTCTTCCGCCTCGGCTATAAGCTTATTCTCGTCAAGCGTAGGATCCCAAAGCATGTGGCCTGTGACGTAAAGGGTCTGCCACACCGACGGGAACGAATCAATACGGTGACCACCGCCGCCAAAAGGATGAACAAACTTGGAATCGGAAAATACAGCTTCTTCCTTCCAACCCTTAACACCCATCTTCGCATACTTGCGTATATCGTCGGCCATGCCGTATTCGTTGCAGGAATAAAAAGTCTCGGTGCAGAAAAGGTACGCGTAAACGTAGACATAAGGCACAGCCGACACCCAATCGCGAAGCATCGAAAGTATCCATGCGTTTCTCGCGCAGTGCGGGTCGTCTATCTTATGGCCATAGCAACGGCCATGGTCGCAAAAACAAACTTTAAGACGCGGATCAAACGGAACATCCTTCGCTCTTAGGCGATACGTGTGATACGCCCAAACTCTCAAATCGGCGTTCGGATACTTCTCCCAAACCTTAGCGCTTATGTAATTTACTGCAAGCGCAAATCTGCGCGAGACATTTGGCCTTCCAGGTTCTTGCTCGGCTGGGTCGTCCTGCGCAACACATTCTGCACACTCGCACCAATTATACGTTTCATCCCACATTCCAAAAATAAACTGGCCGTCACCGCCGT
>JAGBXE010000178.1 GCA_017629455.1 Kiritimatiellia bacterium | reverse complement strand
ATTGAAGCCAAACGGCGCATTAAGAGCTTTAATTTCAACACCACCGACTTTAAGCCACCTTACGCCAGTGCGGTATCCCTGTTCGCCGGGCTCAGTGTAGTTGTCGGGATTAAGGCGATCTTTCGCGTAAGCAATCGTGCCAGTTGATGCATCAACTAAGCCGCTTGAGCAACCGATTGAAGCAGTATGCACGCCAAGAATTGCCGCCGTAGCGCGGTCGGAGTAGTTCTCCCACGGCCCAAGCCCATACCAAGAAGCCGTATCGGCCTTCGGCATCGTAAATGTAACGCCAACGCGCGGAATTGGAGGAAGGCCTTTAGGCACTGTCACTTCAAGATCGACGCGGAGCGAGCCGTCGGCAAGGGGAACAGTTTTAAGATCGCTCTTTACGCCAGGAGGCAGCGTCTGACTATCGGTTGCGTCTTTCCATACCTTGCAGACCTGAGGCATCTTCCAGCCGCGATCGTTGTCCGTAGGAGCGCGCCAGAAATTAAGTTTGAAATCAACCTTTGTATTGGACGCTGCCGCTGAAACTTCGGGAGCTGCTGGCGGAACGAATGGCTTTGTAAACTGCGCCCAGGCCGAAGGCTCACGATCGTTTAAGAAGCGAAAGAGTACTGCGTCCCCATCCTTTGGATCGACGGTAAATGTTTTAGTTTCGCCTGCGGCAATGCCGATAAGATCCAAATCAGTCCTTGCTACTGCTACGCCCTGCTTTTCGATAACGACCTCGCAATCATAATCGTCGAGATTCACAAAGAGGTGATCGTTACGAATCTTTGCCACACCCGTCTTCCAATCGTAAGAGAGGACTTTGATTGGCTGGTAGGCGTACTTAAGTTCGTAAGCGCCAGGATGAGGATTGCGCAGCGCATCGAAAAGACCGTTGCAGCAGAAGTTGTTATTATTCGGAACGTCGCCGAAATCGCCGCCATAAGCTAAATACTTGCCGCGCGAATCAGTCTTCCAGAGCGCCTGATCAACAAAATCCCACACAAAGCCGCCTTGAAAAGACGGATATTTTTCAGCGAGATCCCAATATTCTTTGACGCCGCCATTCGAGTTGCCCATCGCATGAGTGTACTCGCAAAGGAAGAATGGTCTTGCAGGATTATTGGCCACATACTTTTCGCACTCCGATGCAGGCGTGTACATTGGAGAATTTATTTCGCTAACTATGCACTGGCGATCACGCTCGTACATTATGGGCCTCGTGGAATCGAGCGCCTTCATCTTCTTGAAGAGTTCTTCGAAATTGCACCCGAAACCAGCCTCGTTGCCCATTGACCAAATAAGCACTGATGGATGATTGCGATAGAACTCAACCATTCGCATGCCGCGCTCGTTATGGCTTTGGCCCCAGGCAGGATCTTTCGCAAGTGACCTTTCGCCATAGCCTGCACCATGAGATTCAATATTAGCCTCACAAACAAGCATAATGCCAAGGCGGTCGCAAAGACCATACCACTCGGGCGCATTTGGATAATGGCACGTCCTTACAGCATTAATATTGAAAACCTTCATCAAGTCGATATCGCGCAGCATCGAATCAACGGTAACTGTGTAACCTGATTCAGGAAGCATTTCATGGCGATTTACGCCCTTAAACAAAACGCGCTTGCCGTTAAGGTAAATAACGGAATTCTTAATTTCAACTTTGCGGAAGCCAAAGGATACGGCATAATAATCGGTTGAGCCGAATATCCACCAGCCCCACTTATGCTCCATAGGAGTGACGTAAACACACGGAAACTCGGCATTCCAAAGCCGCGGTTCGGGCACATCGCGCACCTTAAGCTCAGCACCCTTCTCATCGCGCACGGTGAACTTACCCTGCTTGTAGTCGTCAGAAAGCCACGTGTCGACAATAAGATTTTTCGGAGCCTCCTTGCGCTCGGAAACGAGCATAACATCGCGGAAAATGCCAGAAAGACGCCAGAAATCCTGATCTTCAAGGTACGTTCCGTCGCAATGTTTATACACCTCAACTTCGAGCTTGTTGCTACCAAACCACTTAAGATAAGGCGTCAAATCAAACTCGGCAGGCAAGCGGCTGTCTTCGGAATAACCGACATTATGCCCATTAACGCGCACGTAAAAAGCGCTAGATACGCCGTGGAAACGCAGTACCGTACGGCGGAACCACCAACGCCACGGACGGCTGAAGGTAGTCGTGTAAAGCCCTACGGGGTTGCGGTATTTGTAAGACGTAAACTCTTTAGGCGGCTCTTTCATAGGATCGCCGCTGCCATCAAAGGCTATAGGGTAATCGCTATTGACGTAAAGCGCGGGATCAAACTCGCCCTGCAACTGCCAGCACCCGGGAACCTTTATCTTAGCTGACTTCTCCCAATCGAGCGAAGGAGTGCTCTTCCACTTAAAATCCCATTCGCCATTAAGGCTGATAACCCAACGGGAAGCACTTGCAGGCAAGTCACCGCGAGCGACTTTAATCGCCAAATCCTCCGTTTCGCAAGGAACGAGCAATTCGCGCGCCGCAAGCCTATTAATGGAATTTACAGCCCGATCTTGCCAAGGCGCCAAAGCTGTGGCAAGCACAAATAATGTCGCAATGTTCATGATGGATATATTTTACCAAAAAGCCGCGATGAATAGCGTACAATTGTATGGAAATTTTTCTCTCACACATACGCGTCTAGCGATTATTTTGGTATAATACCTAGTGATGAAAAACCAAAGGGGAAAGAAACTAATCGCGGCACATGTCGCAAAGCTTGAAGCATACACGCCGGGCGAACAACCGAAGGCGCGCAATGTTGTAAAGCTTAACACAAACGAAAACCCCTACCCACCCTCGCCAGCTTGTGCAAAGGCATTAAAAACCCTTTCTCTCGACTCGCTTAGGCGCTATCCCGACTCTGTATTTTCGGCCTTGCGCGGTGAGCTAGCTAAAATCTCCGGCGCAAAGCCTGAATGCATCTTTGTGGGCAATGGTTCTGACGAAGTTTTGTCGGTCGCGGCAAAAACGTTTGTAGAAGACGATGAAACTATTGGTTCACTCGATCCCAGCTACTCGCTTTACAAAACTCTTGCTGCAATAAGAAACGTCAAATGGGTGGGTCTTAACGGCAAAAAAGGCCTTGTAGCCTCGGCTTTGCCCCCATCGGTTTCGCTCTTTCTTTTAACAAACCCTAACGCTCCTACTGGCGAATT
>JAGBXE010000177.1 GCA_017629455.1 Kiritimatiellia bacterium | reverse complement strand
CTGCTCTGAGCATTAATCGGCGTTTGGAGAGAATAGAGCTTATCCATCACGCCATGTTCACGCGCCAAGTCAGCAAAAACTCTCTCGGCCTGCTGGCATGGCTGCATGGTGGAGACGATGAAGTCGGGCTTTTCGATCTCCATTCCTTCCAGCATTCTCAAGAAGGAACATGTCTGACCGTCAAAACCCTTCTGTGCAGCACGGCCGAGAGCATTCTTAACCATGTCGGCCTTGCGCCCAAAGAGTGCGGCATACGTTTCAAGCGTACGGATGCGGCAATCCATCGCGTTTAGGACTTCGGTCGGGAAGAAAAGATTGCGCCAGACAAGCGGCTTAGAGGTGTCGGTCGAGAAGAAATCGCGCTTAGTCGACTTGATGCGCAACAATGTAGATTTGCCGCGTGTAGGCTCGTACTCAACCTTTGCCAGATCGAGCGAACCTTCCGAGCGCAGCGTTTGGAGCTGACGTGCAATTACCGCTGCGCCGAGCGCCCCCATCACCTCATGGTACTGCGGAATTACTATCTCGCTGCCGGTAAGCTTTTTAAGGAAGTACGCCACTGCCTTATTAAACGCAACGCCACCCTGGAAAAGAATCTTTCTGCCAGGAGCGTTAAGCAACAATTGACCTACCGAGTTAAGAATCGTACGGGCCTGCGCCTTACATGCGCCAGCAAGAAGATCGCCGACCGGCACACGGTTTTTAAACTTGTTAATCGACGTAGCCGAAAGAACTGCGCATACAGAGCTAAATTCCGTATCGGAATCGTAGTTTACCTTGTCGGCGACTTCCTCAACTTTGACGCCGAGCTTTGCAGCGACAGAATCCAAGAAGCTTCCCGTACCAGCTGCGCAGACGCCGGACATCATGCTGGTCCAGAGTTTCATGGTCGGATTGTAGACCATGCACTTTGAATCCTGTCCGCCGCAGTCAATTATGGCATCGACATCGGGCTGCAGAAACTTTGCGCCAGCAACATGCGCCGTCACTTCGCTGACCTGGAAGTCAAACGGAATAAACCTGCGCGTATCTTCGACAATTTGGCTACCGGTAACGACGGTAGCTGCCACATCGGAAAACGACTGAAGCCCAGCGGAGCGCAAGAATTCAAGCGCCAAACGCCTAGCTGAACCGCCACCGCAAGCGCCACAACCACCGCAATGCCCAGTACAGGCCACCTTTCCTGAGTCGACTGGCTGGGTGCGCCGATAAATCGTACGCTCAACCTTGCCATCAGCGGTGAGAAGAACCGCTTTGAATGTCGTCGAACCAATGTCGATTCCGAGATAGCTCGCTTTTTCCATAATCTAAACCTATAACTGATTGCGTTGAATTTTACCTGAAACCGTTTTTGGCAGTTCGTCTCTGAAAACTATTATGCGAGGATATTTGTACGGAGCGGTATGAGACTTAACGTACTCCTGTATCTCCTTTTTAAGTTCTTCGCTCGGTTCTCTGCCTTTAACAAGCTTAATGGTCGCCTTAACGACTTGGCCGCGCACAGGATCAGGGGCTGCGGACACGCCACACTCAACAACGTACGGCAACTCCATGATCACGTTCTCAATCTCAAACGGGCCTATGCGATAACCGGACGATTTAATAACATCGTCGGCGCGGCCAACGTAATGGTAATAGCCATCTTCGTCCTTCCACGCCAGATCGCCCGTGTGATACATCCCGCCGCGCCATGCCTCGGCAGTCTTTTCTTCATCGCGATAATACCCGATGAATACGCCAGGCTGCGGATTTTCACGGGATGTGCGAATTACAATCTCGCCATGTTCACCAGGAGGCACGCTCTCGCCCTTGTCGTCGACTAAGTCAATGCCGTAATCAGGAATCGGCTTACCCATCGAGCCAGGCCTTAACGCATCACCCAGAAGGACGCCAAGCGCGCACGTTGTTTCGCTTTGACCAAACCCTTCGTAAATTGAAAGATTGGTAGCCTTCTTAAATTGAGTAAAGACTTCAGGGTTCAATGCTTCGCCGGCAGTCGTTGCGTGATGAACAGAAGAAAAATCGTATTTTGAAATATCTTCCTTAATCAGCATGCGGTACATTGTCGGCGGTGCGCAGAAAGTCGTAATGCCGTATTTAGCAAACATCGGCAGAATCTCATCGGCATGAAATCTATCGAAGTCATACACGAAAAGCGCCCCTTCGCACATCCATTGCCCGTAAAGCTTGCCCCAGCTGGCCTTCGCCCAGCCCGTCTCGGAAATCGTTAGGTGCAGACCGTCTCTTTCTACTTGGTGCCAGTACTTTGCGGTAACATAATGCCCGAGCGCATACTTGTAGCTGTGCAAAGCCATCTTCGGATACCCAGTCGTGCCGCTCGTAAAGAACATAAGCATAGGCTCATTGCCGCCGGGAGAATCAGATCTGCGCCCGTAAACACGCGGGAAACCAACATACTCTTTGTCGAAGGTGCGCCAACCCTCGCGCTCGCCATTTACAAGAATCTGCAGAATATCTATCTTCTCTGAACCTTCGGCCGACAGCTCGTCAATTGCAAGCTCGACTTGATGGGCAACATCACCGTCGGCGGTGCAGATAATCGCCTTCACGCCTGCGGCTTTGAAGCGATAAGTCAGATCGTGAACAAGCAACTGGCTTACTGCAGGAATGGCGATTGCGCCAATCTTGTGCAAGGCAAGAATGGCAGGCCAATACTGCCAATGCCTCTTAAGCACCAGCATTACCCTGTCGCCGCGAGAAATCCCGATTGACGTAAAATAATTGGCCATCTGGCTCGACATATCAGATATCTCGCGGAACGAAAACCTGCGTTCGGTTCCATAGGCGCTGATATGCAAAAGCGCTAGTTTTTCAGGGTAACGCTCAGCGATTTCATCAACAACATCGAATGCAAAGTTGAACCTTTCGATATCGCGATAGCGCAAGTGGCGCAAGCTCCCACGCTCATCTTCTTCTGCTTCGATATATCGATCGACGACAAGAGGTGTGCGGTCAGTGCGCGGACGAACGGTCTCTAGCCCTAAGTGCGAGTCGCCATCCTCGCCAGCCATTACCATCGCTAGGAATGTAACGCCAGCAGGAGTTGCCGCAACCATCCCGTGAGGAGATGATGATTTATAATAAATTGAATCGCCCTCGTTAAGCAGTTCCTCATGGTCGCCGACACGCACTTTCATCGAACCTTTAAGGACTATATCAAACTCGTGCCCGGCGTGTGTCGTAGTTGCTATTGGACGCTCAAGAAGCGCAGGATCATATTTGTACGTAACCCAATAAGGCGTTCCAAGCCTATTTTTAAACATTGCGGCCTGGTTGCGAATCGTCATATGAGGCTCGGCAGCCGTTACCGGCCCTTGCCCAGCACGCGTCACTTCGTAACCGCTTAAGTGAGCGGAATGCCCCTCCAGCAAGGAATTTATATCAACTCCAAAAGTTATGGCGCACTGATGCAAAAAATTAAAAGTCGGTTCTAAATCGCCATTCTCCACAGCCGCGTAAGTCTCAGCGGAAACACCGGTAAGCTTCGCCATATGGTCGGCGGTATAACCGATTATCTCCCGCATTTCGCGGATTCGTGCGGCCATTTCAGCCAATTTTCCAGCAAACTCGCCGTCCATATTGATAACCTCCAAAACCAACGGAAATGTGTATTATATCAAATGATTTGTACGGTTGCACAACGCAAAGGCATGACACACCCTCATCCCACTTTTCTGGGGTGATTTATCCCAGTTCACCTTCTTTTTCGTCGTAGACTTTTTCATCTGAAGGCGCTTTTCAGTCTTACGCGGACGACCGGTTATAAATCGGACTTTCGCCTCCAGATACAATTCCCGGATAGCGCTCAACAACGAATGGAT
>JAGBXE010000176.1 GCA_017629455.1 Kiritimatiellia bacterium | reverse complement strand
GGTTTTACGCCTGGAATGAGTGCTGGAGATCTTTTTGCAAGTAACATATCTTCTCGCAAAGCTGCGTTAGAGCGTGGCATCGCGGTTCATGCCGAGTATGAGGCTATTGAATGGTTTGCTCAAGAGAAAGCGGTTACACCGTATTGCTTCTCGTTTCTACGGGCGAGGTTGTGGAACTTCCCCGTTAAAATAATTCTCGCGCATTCGCTTAAGTTTCCATTCAATTTGTTCTCTGCCGCCGCAGTAGTCCATTGTTGGCTCCCAGCCAAGGCGAGAGTCGGCATCGACTAAAGGCAGGGCGGCTTTAGCATTTTCGTATTCATCGCGGGCAAGCTCGATTATTTTGGCTTTTGCTGCGGCCTTTTCTGCCGAAGTTGATTTTTCGTTAAGGACGATATTTTCTAAAGCGGTTGCAGATTTTACGTTTACGGCTGTACGGCAAGTGCGACCCATAAACTCGCCGAGGTTTGCAATCCTCATTGCCTTTTTCTTTCTTGCGCCATCGAGTGTGTTTGCCGCGCTTTTAAGTGTTGCTGCGCCTTCCATAAAGAGTTTGTGCGCATAGTCAAAGCCGTCGATTTCTTTTTTAAGTTTGTCGGCAGCTACTTCAATCCTAGGAAAGTAATCAAGCCCCTCAACCCATTGGCGCACCTGGTCATCGGCGTAGTTGAGACGGCAGATTTTCAATCCGTTAGACGCGTGGCGGCTTCGCGGATAGTCGCTACTGTCGTCACCTCCGATGCCAACTTGAATACGTTCGCCAAGGGCGTTAAATGGATATGCTGGCCCCATGCGAAGGAAGCTGTACTGATTAGCGTGCGACGGGGGAATATATGATGACGCAACGCTCCATTTTTCCCAGGCGTCGATGACTTTATCGGCGTTTTCGTCGCCGAAGTCACGCTTGGCAATCATTCGTAAATGTTTTTCGAATGGAATTCCGCCGCGAGTGAAGGCCTCTTTGGAAAGTTCCGTTACGAAATTGGGATACCACCCTTGATGGTGGCCTTCCATAAGGCCCGACAGCCCCCAGTTGTAATGAGCTTCCACCATAAAATCCCAACGCTTCTTCCAGTGCTGGGGTACGGGCATAAACGGTACGCTTCCAAAATCCCATGTAACTCCAGCAGTGCAGGATTGAGCATAGAGTTTTAGGCCAAGATCTTTCGCCCATTTAGCTTCCGTTGAAAAATAATGCCCTGGCTCAACTGGCGTTTGCGTGTAGTCGTCGCAATGGAAGGTGAGCCCATTTGGAAGGGTGCAGTCGCCGCACATTGCCCATGTGGCCATCAGCGATATGTCTTTTTGGATGTTCGTTAGGAGCGTCTTGCGGTATTCATCTTTAGCGCTGCCCCAGTTATATGTCCAAAATACGACATCTGAAGTCGGGTTGTGGCGGCGTATTGCATCAGTTACCGCTTTAACCCATTGCGGATAGTCGCTGCAGGGGAAGTAGCCTGCCATCGGGCGCGTGTCGCCTTCGTGTTGCTTGCCGCGGTCACGAGCAGCAATTGGAATTACGCGAGGATCTTTCGAGGGAAATTCGCAACTTTCGCCCACAAGGATGAAACCTTTTGCCTGTGGGTATGCGCGTGATACGCGCCCGTACGTGTTTTCGAACGGTGCTAGGCCCTGTTCGGGGTGGGCAAATGCATGAATGTAACTGTAAAGGTATGTATCTATGCCGATTTTTTTGGCGCGCTCAATAGTGTCGTTTATGTCTTGGTAGTGCTTGTTGCCCTTAGTGCTGTCGATATCATATACGAAAATCAAAATCGCATCCATGCCTGCGTGAGCGATCTGCTTTAGATATGGGTCGGGAAATTCATCGCAGGCAAAGCCGGAGTGTACCATTCGCGGTGAAAATAACATTGTGCGATCTTCTTTTCCGCATTCTACAAATGGCGCACGGCGAAGGTTCATAAGGTCTTCAAGGTGGTAAAGGGCTTGTGCGGCGGCTCGCTCGTCTTTAGCCTTGATTTCAATGTGGCTGAGCGTAGTGGTTATTTTATGCTGCTGTTTTGCAAGCGTATCGTCTAGCGTAATACGTAATTTTGCGTCGCCGCCTTTAATGAGTGTGGCGCTCACCCCCATTGAAACCCACAAGTAGTCCTCAAAGTCTCTCGCGGCATTATAGAGAACTTCGCCTGCAGCATTAGGTATTGATATTTTAATTCCGTCACTAAAGACAAATTCGCTATCGGTCGGAGTAATTGAAAAATCTCTTCTTCCGCTTTCGTGTACTGTATTTAGGCGCGAGCGAAAAGCGTAATGGCGTTCACGTTCTGTGCCGTAAAGAGAAAGCGCACAGGTTAGTAGCAGAAAAGTGAAGCATTGTTTCATCGGAATTGTTCTCCCTTGAAAGATCATGAGTTTTAGTAATTATACTATATTCCCCATTCC
>JAGBXE010000175.1 GCA_017629455.1 Kiritimatiellia bacterium | reverse complement strand
GTAGTTGCTAATGCCACGCGCCTTCTTGAATTGCCCGATGAAGTAAAACAGTTAGTTTCCAACGGGCTTATTTCTGTAGGCCATGCGAAGGTCCTCCTTTCGCTCGAGTCAGAGAAGGATCGCGTTTTATTAGCCCGCGACTGCGTGAATAATCAGCTGACTGTCAGGGCTTTAGAGAAGAAGGTTCAGCGCCTTGTCAAGCCCGTTGATACGCGTCACGCTGGAATGCCTGATTTACCCGACTCTTATGTGCGTAATCTAGCCGAAAAGATGAAACGTCATTTCGGGTGTGCTGTGCGTGTTACTTCTGGTATTACGCATGCTAATGGGCGTCATACAAAGGGTGTAGTTGAGATTGATTTTATCGATAATGACGATCTCGACCGGATTATCCGTATGACCGGCGTCAAGGTCGACTGATGATTTCAACGCTTTTTTTGTCGGCTTCTCTTGTTTTTACTCCAGCCGACGCGCGCTGTGCGTGGAATACAGCCAAAAATCTCGTTCAGGAGTGTACGCCGCGAGATGCTGGTACCATTCGTGGTCGGATAGCATCTAATCATATTCTTGATGCAGCTAGCTCAACTGGCGCAGATGTGCGGCGTGATGTTTTTAGAGCTGAAACTCCTTTAGGTGTTCGCGAATTTATTAATCTCTATGCGACGCTTAAATCTGGTGATAGTGACTCGCGCTGGGTGATATTAATTTCTCATTACGACACAAAGTCAGGTGTAGAATGTCCTGGGGCTAATGATGGTGCTTCTACGTCTGGTCTTTTGGTGGGGATAGCAAATGCGTATTCTTCGTGGGAGGAGCCTAAAGGGAACCTTATGCTTATTTGGGCCGATGGTGAAGAATGTATGAATTCCTACAAAGAAAATGACGGGCTGTGGGGGTCGAAACGCGCAGCTGAATTTGTGTCTTCTAAAAAGTTAGACGTTCAAGCTGTCATCTGCCTGGATATGCTTGGAGATAAAGATCTTTCGATTATGATACCGTCGAATGGGTCTCCCACATTGGCAAAGATAGCGATGTTCGCCGCAAAACGCGCAGGGTATCCAAATCTTTTAAAGCGCTGTAAGGAACATGTTATTGATGATCACGTTCCGTTTCTCGACAAAAATTACAAGGCCATTGATTTGATCGATTTCAGTTACGGTCCTAATAATTCCTACTGGCACACGCCGAAGGATACGATTGAAAATATTTCGATAGACTCGCTTATGAAAAGCGGTAAGATTGTCGTCGAAATGCTTAACATACTTCTTTAGTAATTCATTAGTTAAGGGGGGTTCTCATGACAAGCAGAAGAGATTTTTTGCAGGCAGGTGCGCTTTTTACAGCAGCAATGGCGGGTGGTTGCGCTTCTCGTTCCGGCGTTTTTGATTTTACATCAGGTTCTCCCATGCACGGCTGGGCGGCACCAAAGCTTCCTACCATCCGTTTAGGTGTTGTCGGCATGGGTAGCCGCGGTTGCGGAGTGGTAGGGCGCACGTGTAATATTCCAGGTGTCGTTGTTACAGCTATCTGCGATAATGTGCCTGAGAAAATTGAACGGGCAAAGAAAATGCTCGCGAGCAAAAAGCGTCCAGCTGCGAAGGAATATCTGGGCGAGGAAGCATGGAAGCGCCTTTGCGACGATCCAAATGTCGATGTAGTTTATAATACTACGCCTTGGGCTCTCCACGTGCCAGTACAGCTCGCGGCAATGAAAGGCGGTAAGCACGTACTTACTGAGGTCCCTAGCGCCTTTACTGTAGAAGAGTGCTGGGAACTCGTTGAGACGAGCGAAAAAACGCGTCGCCATTGTATGCAGCTTGAGAATTGCTGCTATGGCGAGATAGAAATGCTTACATTTAATCTTGCCAAGCTTGGTATGCTCGGTGAGCTAGTTCATGGAGAAGGTGCTTACATTCACGATTTGCGCGATATGTGCAAGACGCAATGGCCTGAATGTGAGTCGTGGCGCTTTGATGAAAATCGCGTTCACGGAGGCAACCGTTACCCCACGCATGGTCTTGTGCCGCTGTGCCTTACGATGGATATTAACCGCGGCGATCGTCTCGACCATCTCGTTTCCATTGATTCAAGCCGGGCTAATTTCCGCGAGTATATGAAGGCACATCTTAAGGAAGATGATCCTCGTAGATTAGCTGATTTTAAGATGGCCGATATGAACTCGTCGTTGATAAAGACAGCTAACGGCAGATCACTTCTTATTCAGCACGACGTAGCATCGCCCCGCCCGTATTCGCGTATTCAGCTTTTAACCGGAACTAAGGGTGCTATTTGTGACTATCCGTTCAGAGTTGTTTTTGAGAAATCTCCCGGTTCTGGTGCTCACAAGTGGTTTGATGAAAAGAAAGCTCTTGAGATCCGCGAAAAGTATCGTCATCCGTTGTGGAAGTCGGTTGGAGAGCTTGCCAAGAGAGTTGGCGGTCATGGCGGTATGGACTTTATCATGGATGTACGTTGGGCGTATTGTCTTCAGCAGGGGCTGCCGCTTGATATGGATGTTTATGATCTTGCCGCTACAAGTTGCCTTTGCGAGCTTACAGAAAAGTCGGCTGATAATCGCGGCAGGACTTGTGATATACCCGATTTTACGCGTGGGGCTTGGCGTACAAATTCTCCGATGGAAATTGTCGATATTGATATTTCCAAGATGGGCATCAAGCCTGAGAATGTCCAAGCTGCGCAGGGGCAGATCACCGTTTAATCTCATTTCATACGAATAAAAATGAAATCTGTAACTCTAAAAAAGTCGCGAGATTATTCTATACTTCATCGTCATCCGTGGGTCTTTTCGGGTGCTATTGAATCTTCCAATGAAGATATTAAGTCGGGCGACACCGTTGAAGTTTTAGATTCCAAAGGCTCACGCTTGGGTTTTGGCTCATACTCTAAGTCGAGCCAAATACGAGTTCGAATGCTTTCTTTTGGCGCTGAAGCTAAAGTGCCAGACGAGAATTTTATCGTTTCTCGCGTTGCAGAGGCGGTCGGCCGCAGAGCGTCTTTCTTTGGCGATGGAGAAACTAATGCCGTTCGCCTTATTAACGCTGAAAGCGATGGTTTACCAGGTGTTGTAGCTGATTACTATGCCGGCTTTGTTGTCTGCCAATTTACATCTGCTGGTGCGGAAAAATGGAAACAGGCAATCGCAACGGCGCTGATGACGTTTGCACCTTTTTGTTTAGGGGTGAGTGAGAGGCTTGATATTGATGCCCGTACTCGCGAGGGGTTGCCAACTGAGCCTACGTTTACTGTTCTTTCTGGCGCCGAGCCGCCAGAATTAATTGAAATCATTGAAGGTCCGTGCAAGTTTTTGGTTGATGTCAGAAAAGGGCATAAAACAGGTTTTTATCTAGATCAACGTGATGCCCGCCGCGTCGTTGGGCCTTTCGCAAACGGCCGTGAAGTTCTTAACTGCTTTTCTTATACTGGCGGTTTCGGGCTTTATGCACGTGTAGCTGGAGCTACCAATGTAACCCAGCTAGATGTTTCGAAAGATGCTCTAGACCTTGCTAAGCGCAATGAAGAGCTAATGCATATTTGCGGCACAAAGATGCATTATGAAGCGCAAGATGTCTTCTCGTTCTTGCGTACGTGCCGTGATCAAGGTCGTCAGTTTGATATGATCATTCTCGATCCTCCTAAGTTTGCGCACTCGAAAAGTCAGGTGATGAAGGCTTCTCGCGGATATAAAGATATAAATCTTTTGGCGATGAAGCTTTTACGCCCTGATGGGATTTTGGCGTCGTTCTCTTGCTCTGGTGCTATCGATATGCCGTTATTCGAAAAAATTCTCGCATCGGCTGCCGATGATTCTGGTCACGCTTTTCAGGTTGTTGCGATGACGGGGCAGCCTGTTGACCACCCAGTTGATTTATCCTTCCC
>JAGBXE010000174.1 GCA_017629455.1 Kiritimatiellia bacterium | reverse complement strand
CTAGTCATGTGGGAATGGATTTGAATTGGCATTTCCGGCAAAGCCTTGCGCAAAGCCGAAACTAAAGAGCGCGCATCGCCGGGAGTAAGAAGGCCTGCCATATCTTTAATCGCCAACGAGTCGATACCCATGTTGGCCTGTTCTTTGGCAAGCTTTACATACGCCTGAACCGTATGGACGGGCGAAGTTGTGTAACAAATAGTACCCTGCGCGTGACCGCCATATTTCTTCACGCTGCGAATGGCAGTTTCAAGATTGCGCGAATCATTAAGCGCGTCAAACACCCTGAATATATCCATGCCGTTTTCGCAGGCAAGCGCCACGAATCTATCGACGATATCATCAGGATAATGCTTATAACCAAGCACATTCTGACCGCGCAGAAGCATTTGAAGAGGCGTCTTGCGACACACCTTCTTAATCCTACGCAAGCGCTCCCACGGATTTTCCCTCAAAAAGCGCATACAAACGTCGAAAGTGGCACCGCCCCAGCATTCTAGGGAATAAAAGCCTGCATTATCGACTGTTTCAGCGATGCGCAAAATATCATCTGTGCGCATGCGCGTAGCCCATAGCGACTGATGAGCGTCGCGTAATGTGGTATCAGTTATGCGAATTTGTCTCTTCTTATGGATGCTCATGTTGCGTATTATACCACAATTAGGCGGTAAAACGGCGTCATAAGCATTTTTGGGTGACCTTGCGCTTTAATGCGCTTTTGTGATATCATTCTGCTTTAGTGTCGTCACTATTACTTAAACTTGAAACCATCAAAAATGAAACACCTAGCGTTCTGCATCTTAATATCATTTATAGGCGTAGCCTTTTGTGAAGAAACGTATCTTCTTGAAGACTGGTCGTTCACGAAGGACGGACGCACTGAAATTGTAAGAATTCCGCACGATTGGGCTATTTCCGGCCCATTCAACCGCACAAACGACTCGCAATTTGTGCAAGTATGGAATGACGGCGAAACACAACCCCACACACGAGAAGGGCGCACCGGAGGGCTTCCTGTAGTTGGTACTGGTATCTACGAAAAAACAATCAAAATCCCCGAAAACACAGGCTGGGCATCGCTTGTTTTTGACGGAATAATGGATCAATCTCGCATTTTTGTCGACAATAAGCTTATAGCCGAACGAAAAAACGGCTATGCCATATTTGAAGCACCCTTCTCACCCGAACCTGGAGAGCGGAAAATACGCGTTGAAGTAACTGTCGAGCCGATGGCTTCGCGTTGGTACCAAGGAGCCGGCTTATACCGCCCCGTAAAGCTCGTTTTAGGCGAGGCAATCGGCATAAAAACACATGGAATTTACGCGCGTACAACTTCGTATGTAAATGGAATTGCCAGAATTTCCGTACGTACCGACCTGCGCGTGCCACCCGAGGAACTTGCAAAAATCAAGGAGACGGAAACTATTCTGCGCGACGAAAACACTCTCCCAGAAATCGGAGGGCGGCTTTTCGTGCGCCATACGCTTTTAGATGCATCAGGCAAAAAGGTATCTGGTGTCGAAAAAGCCCCAGTTTCAATGGCCAGAACCGATACATGCTTTGATGTCGTAAAGCCGCATCTTTGGAGCCCTGAAAGCCCCTACCTCTACACACTTGTCACCGAAGTAGTGCGTAACGGCCGCGTTTACGACACAAAACGCGAAAAAATCGGAATACGCACAATTTCTTTTGCCGCCGACGGTTTTAGGCTCAATGGAGTTGTGCGCAAATTCAAGGGTGTAAATCTCCACCACGATCTCGGGCCTCTCGGCGCGGCGTTTAACAAATCGGCATTTCGTCGCCAGGTGCGCCTTCTTAAGGAGATGGGTGTTGATTCCATTAGGACAGCGCATAACTTCCCACCGCCATGGCAAACTCAAATATGCGACGAACTTGGCATAATGCTGATGGCCGAATCTCTCGACGAGTGGCTGAGACCCAAACAGACTAACGGATATTGGCGCCATTTCGCCCAATGGTGGGAGCGCGACTTCACCGATTCCTACAAAGCAGTAATAAACTCGCCTTCCATAGTTATGTGGTCGATCGGCAACGAAGTACACGATCAGCGCCGCGAAAGTGGCTACAAAGCGGCAGAAGCGATGATCAACCTCTGCCACAGGCTTGATCCTTCGCGCCCAGTAACGGCAGGTTTGTCGTGGGTCAACAATTCAATCGAGTCTGGTCTACTGTCGCTTTTCGACGTGCCGGCTTACACATACCATCTGCATCGCTACGAAGACATCGTCAAAAATACTCCGCATCCCTTCATCGTCGGAGCGGAATCGTCCAACACGATCTCCAGCCGCGGCGTTTACCACTTCCCCGTACCGCGCGAGCCGATGACTTATTTCAGCGAAAAAAGCGGCTACCCCAAAAGCGACCATCAAGTTACAAGCTACGATATGGTTGGCGGTTCAAGCTGGATAGATAAAGCTTTTGCCCTTGCCGACGATAACGATTGGGTTTTGGGTGGGTTTATTTGGACTGGCATCGACTACTTAGGCGAGCCAACGCCATACCAGACGTGGCCAAGCCACTCATCGTACTATGGGCCGATAGACTTAGCGGGTCTTCGCAAGGATCGCTTCTATCTGCACCGCGCAAACTGGCGCAATGATTCGCCCACGCTACATATTCTGCCGCACTGGACATGGCCCGGCCGCGAAGGAAAGATAACGCCGGTATTCGTCTATACGAGCTGGCCTGAAGCCGAATTGTTCGTCAACGGCGTTTCACAAGGCCGCCGCCGCAAAGATCCTTCGAGCCTCGCCGACCGCTACCGCCTGCGCTGGTTCGATGTCGCATACGAAAAAGGCGAAATACGAGTTGTTGCTTTTGATCAATCTGGCAACGCCGTAGAGGATGCAGCCATAAAAACTGCCGAAAAGCCTGCAAGGATAATCGCCGAAGCCGATCGCACTATGCTTTCGGCGTTAAGCTCACAAGATACGCCAGAGCTTGGCTACGTAACAATAAAAGTAGTAGACAAAAACGGCACTCTCTGCCCGCACGAATCCTCGCTTGTTCGCGTTAAGGCTTCGGGCTCTGTGAAATTTAAGTGCATCGCCAATGGCGACTCTACATGCCTTGAGCCGTTTACCGAACCGCAAATGCATCTTTTCAACGGAATGCTCGTAGCAACTGTAGAAGCTACCGACAAGGTGGGGGCAGGTGCGCTTGAAGTCTCAATCGACGGCTTAGAGAACGTAAAGACTGAATTTACAGTATTCAACAACAAAACAGGAAACTGAAAAAGGAACACTACAAAACATGAAACCTCTAGCTATTGCCGATTTCGCCGTCATTGGCGTTTTCTTTGCCGCGATGCTTGGCGTCGGCATTTACTACAGTAAAAAATCAGCATCATCGGCGCAGTTTTTCGGCGGAGATAAATCGGTGCCTTGGTGGCTGTCAGGAATCAGCTTCTACATGAACAGCTTCTCCGCGCTTGCCTTCGTAATGTACTCGGCCCTTGCGTACAAATTTGGCTGGGTGCCAGTAACGATAAGCTGGCTTTCTGTCCCGGCCGTCCTGCTTGGCGCGTGGTTCCTCGCGGTAAGGTGGCGGCGCGCAGCTAAGGGTAGCCCTATCGACTACATCGCCGAACGCTACACCCCGGGGATGTGCCGCACGCTCGCGATACTGGGCCTTCCGATGCAGCTTTTGGATAACGCTCTTAAGCTCCTTGCTATCGGCACCGTAGTCGGCGTTGGAATGGGTTTTCCGCTTTTCTGGTCGATCTGCATCTCCGGGGCGATCATTGTTGTTTACACCTTCCTCGGCGGGCTTAAAGCAACTCTCGCTTGCGACTTTATCCAATTCCTCGTTATCCTCGCCGTTATCTTTACGCTTCCGCCGCTGTGTCTCGGCAAGCTTGCGGCAGTCGACGGAGGCTCTGGGTTAGTCCATGGCTTCAGCGTATTTCTTAAGAATGTTCCAGACGGCTTTTTTGCCTTCACAAACGGCCAATACGGCTGGGTATACATGCTCGTATTCTTCTGCTGCGTAGGCTCGACCCTTTCGACAAACTGGTCGCTCGTGCAGCGTTACTACTCGACTAAAAGCGAAGGTGACGCAAAGAAAATGGCGTACCTCGTCGCTACACTTCTCTTCGTCGGCCCGCCGCTCTTTTTCTTCCCGGCAATGGCAGCTCGCGTCTTTATGCCCGAGCTCGACGTCAATGACGCAACGGCGATGAATGCCGTTTATGCGACATTGTGCAAAAACGTCCTTCCCGTTGGCATGATCGGCATGGTTATTGCCGCCATGTTCTCCGCTACTATGAGTTCACTTGCGGGCAACTTCAACGCCGCAGCTGCAGTCGTCACAAACGAGCTGTATATCAAAGTTGTTGGCAACCCATCCGAAAAAGCACGAATGATCGCCGCGCGCGTGGCGACAGTCCTCGTAGGCGGCCTTGTAATTGCACTTACCTTTGTAATGCAATACGCGCAAGGAGCTGACGACCTTTTCAACCTCGCCAATAAAGTATTCGGCGTATTCTTGCCGTCCATCGCTATCCCAATGCTTTGCGGCGTATTCAGCCGCGGCCTTTCGCGCCGCTCAGGAATCTGCGGCCTCGTCGGCGGCATCTCCTGCGGCCTGGCAATATTCTTTACCGGGGCAACGCCGTCGCTTTCTTACCTGCGCGAAATGGTTTGGTGCTTCCCGCTCACTTCGGCAGCAACAGTCATCTGCCTTATCCTAGGCTCGAAACTTCTGCCCGACTCGCCTCAGGACAGAGCAGCAGTCGATGCCTTTATGGATCGCATTTCGCCGCGGGAGCCTTCCAATACCGCTTCGAAGTAAGGAACAAAACGCTGTCTATGCCGATTAAATCGACATAGTAGTCTTCAAACGCGCCGATGGCGGGCTTTGACAATTTAACGCTCCAAAGCCCGCCTGAAGCACATTCAACCCTACGGCTTTCCGGATAAAGAAGCTTGTTGTTGCGCCAAAGAACATCGCCATTGGGTTTTGCAAGTTCAACGCTTACGCGCTCGTTGATGGGTGAGCCTGAAGCATACAAGCTAAAGTCAGACCCTTTCCCTGCGTAGAAAAACAATTCGCACGGCGTATTGATAATATTCTGCGGATTGTCATCGCCGAAAAATATGCCGACCGGCACATTTGACTGCGCCATCGTATACGCAATGCGCGCACCAGTTAGCGACATCCTATAAAATCCCGCCGAAGGAACATCGACTGAAAATTCGCTTGCGTCAATCGGAACTGAAACTTGACTCACTGCGCCACCACGAAGAGAAGAAACATTAACTTCAACGGCAGAAGATACACCGCGTTTCCGTAACTTTGCAAACTCGCCTAAGAATCTGCACCTTAATGGCTTATCGGCGTAGAATATGTATTCTATGCGCCCTCGCATGCCGACCTTGGAAACCGGCATCATTTCACCCGGCAATGGGTCAACAACTTCATAGCGCTCGCAGTTTATCGCCTTATGCACACTGCCAGATTTCCTGGCTGGCGAAAAAGTAGAAATCCACTTTTCATCAAGAACGGTTTGCTTAGTTCCAGACGGCGTTGTGTGAACAATCGTACCAGAGACAGCTTCCACCGCCTGCGTAGACCAGCCAGCGTACATAAACCCGAGCGGTGGGCGTTCAAAACTTGAAACCACCTCAATGCGCCCGAAATCCACACCCCATGGCGGCGGTGCAGAGCGGCTTTTAGTCGAGAAAAAGATATCAGGCGCCTCCTGCATCGCTTTACAGTTATTGACCAAACGGCAATTCTCAAATTTGACAAACACGGAACTGGGAAACTTGCGATAAAAATCGATTCCGCTATACCGCGAATTTGATAACTCACAGTTCCTAATCGTCGCTCTTCCGCCAACACAGCTATATCCTTCGAATATCTGCGAAAACGCAAAAGCGCGGCAGTTGCCGGAAAGACGGCAGTTCTCAATCACAATATCGACATCCCTCGACGATGAGCGCATCTTATGGAGAGAAAGATTAATTCCATCACCGGCATTGCCTATCATCTCGCAATCGCGCACGATTATTCCACTCAACGATTCAAGATGAGTGTTAGGCTCAAAATCTATACCTGCTTCAGGGGGCGCGCCCTTCGTATTATTCATTCGGCAGCGCTCAACAAGAAGCCTATTAACTGAAATGACACTTAGCCCTTGACGGTGATTTCCGTCACACTCGACATCTCGTATTATCACATCCTCGCAGCGTCTAAAGGGATTGCCTTTGGCTCTGCCGAGGTAAATCCCGTCACCTCCAGAATTACGAATCGTAAGGCCTTCTATTTTAACGCCACGGCACGAAAGAAACGAAAGCGCATGCCGCCATTCCGACCGCTCGTAAGGAGCCTTCACATAATCGCCCTTATGCATCCGTAAAACTGCGCCATATCCGCTTACGACAACATCGCAAGCGTTACTCCAACAAATGAGAACATCCGTCTTATTTAGGAACTCGCCCCTTTTCGCCACCAGTTCAACCCCCTTCTCAAAGAAAAGTTCCTGCCGCGAAGTTCCTTTAAGAGGCCGCGTTACCCAAGCGGAAGGCATCTTATCAAAAATGACCTTATCGGCACCAGAATCGATTGCCGCTTGAATAAAACGAGTGGAGTCATTAGGGTCGAAACCAAATGACGAAACACGAACATCCTTGCCTTGCGCAAATAGGCAGGCCAATGCACAACTACAAAAAACAACAACTTTCATCTTTTTCACCACTACCTCACAATCATTACTGAACCGATATTGCGCCTTGATTTTAGCACTATCGTCTTGTTATTCCACAATAATCTGCAACCCTTCGGAAGCGTTTGCGCCGTGGCAAGAAGCAGCTTTTCCAGCCCTGAGCCAGCTCCAACAACTTCCCCCAATTGCGCAATCGTAAGTGTTCCACCTGTTTTCTCTACAAACTCTGCACATTCAATTTCTATCGATCCGTAACTAGGTTCACCAGCTGGCGCAATACTTTTTACATTTATAGGTGTATATCCTTCTTCATATCCTTCTTCTGGTATCTCAACTCGCAATTTGCAGCTTGGATAAATATACAATCTACTATTAGGAGCATAAATTTTTGGATTCTTTCCACGTAAACCAGCAACACAATTACTTGAGATTATGCCGTTCCTTTTTGCATCAGGCCCTGTGTAGCCAATATAAAGATATCCTACATCGCTTCCTTCATACACCACGCTAGCATCGCAAACGTCCAGTGAATTACCTTCTCCTGAAAGGCGCAACTCCCTAATCTTCAAAACTGCACCATCCGTAATTTCAACTCGATTACTTACCGAAGTAACTGATGTAGGATTACTGGAGCCTGGCCCGAACTCCATCGTACCTAACCCGCCGTTAATCGAAAAGAGAGCATCGTTTGCTACCTTAAAAACGCAATCCTTTGCAGCAACCGCAAATCTCACGATATTGCTTGTGACATTCCACATTGCATTGTCAATAATAGAAAACTCGGCCGAATCAGCGCCCGTTGCAAATACGTCTGCCCTGGGGGGATAATAGTTCAACGCCGAGCTTTTGCCCGCCAAAGTAAATGACTGACCCGACAACCCGCTACTGCCGACCGTAAGAGCATCACTCGCCATAGATCTAACAGTCAACTCTGCATTCGAAACGATCATACAGCCATTTCCGCCGCTGACGAGAATTTTTTGAGCTGAAAACGATGCACCGTCCACTACCGCAATTCCGCAATTAACAGCCTTATTCTGCCTACCGACATACACGGTGCCTGCAACTACGCTAGCATCATTAGTGACGAGCAGCTGAATTCCGCTATGAGAATTACCCACCTGAAAAATGCCGCTTGGCGCGGAAATAAGCGACCCTTCACCTGCAACTAGAATCTGGGCATTAGGATCGCTCGAATGAGTTCCATTATCTGAATAAAAAGGATTTTGAGTGTCGGAAAGAAACATTTTACTGCCTTCAAGAATGTGGAGCTTATTTCCAGTCGGCGTACCATTGCCGACAAAACATTGTTTAGCGTAAACGCGTGAATCATTTTGCATTGTCAACTTGCAATTGCCCTCAGCATAGCCCATGTATACACGATTCAAATTCGTCCATACGCAACCATCCATATAAACACTATGGTTATCTAAACGATTACCGTTCTTTCCTGTCCCGCAATAAAAATTGGCGCTTGCCGAATCTGCAACCGCCCATTCACCACCCTTGAATGTAGTAGTTGATTTGGCTACATTCATTGTAAGAGCAAGCTCCACCTGCGAATTAAAGAGAACCTTTCGTGTTGGAGTTGCGGAAAAATCAAATGTCACATCATTCGCATTAACACCGAGTGCTGCATACGCAAGGTCGGACGATAACGCAGTGTACACCCCGGAATTGGTGATCAATACAGTATCCGTTGAAAGAGGCGTTTGCCCGCCCCACGCCTCTGCAGAAGAAAGGTCTCCCCCTGCGAGCGGAAACGCGATTTCCGCGCCATAACCCGCTGTAAGGAATAGCGCAAAGACTGTGGCAGCCAACTTTTTGGTGAGCATCATTTTTTGATCTCCTTCCTGACAAAAAGGGTCAACCCTTTTACCGTTATTATACACTTTTGCGCAGACCAAAAACACCTTTTTCCACTAAAAATAAAACATCTTTTCGCCAATACCGTTAACATCCCCAGAGAGCCTCACCATAGTGCTTAATCCATTCTTTCGAAAGGCGAACGGAATCGAGGTTTAAATCTGCAACAAAAGTTGGGTGGAAAATTAGCCCGGTGACTGTTCTATCAGCAAGAAATTTACGCGCCACATTAAGCTGCGTCTCCATTTTTTTGGCAGAGATCGGCTGACCGCAGCTAAAGTCCCACATATAAAGCCCGAGCAGCAAATCTTTTTCATTGCCGATAAACTCGCGGCAGCGTTTAACATTGTCTGCCATAGTCGCGATATTATCACCCTTCCAAAACCAACAGCTAGTTTCATCACAAAGAGCGACATGCCGCTTGAATTCCGGCTTGAACCCCGCTTGATCGGAGTATAGCACCACAGAAAGGCGGAGATTGCGGGCATGAACCTCGTCTGCAACCTTTGCCAACGCGTCAGGCTCCATATGTAGCCGCTTATTGATGAAAAAATCGTCCAAAAAGCATCCTGTAAGATTCGGATATCTGGGCAGAAGCTCGTCGAACATGATCTTCATCTTTTCAGCCGTCGTTCCGGCTGCGCCGTCGGCTATTCCAAAACTGAAACGCTTAAGCGATCTAAACTGATCGAAATAATCGCCCCACGGATGCTTTGGCATATTGCCCCAACGGATGACACAGTTGTTGGGAATGCCCATAAGCTTGCACGCGGCAGCCTGATCTATCTTAACCTGCCCCGGTTTGAAACCGTTCTTGCCCGAGCTGACCACATCAGGATGATGCCCCCACATCCACAAACGATCGCGAATGGTCGCCCCATAAAAATCTTTCCTGTTCGGCAAGGCGGCACAAGCAGAAAGCGTAGCGAGCGAAGCTGCTTGCGCAATAAAATTCCTCCTGTCTATCATCTTCTTCCTCCGATCGTATGATGTTTTGACATAATCCGCAAATACCCGCCGCGCGGAACAGATACGCGCCCAACGCCCTTGACGATTTCTATTTTCGTAAGCTGTTCTTCGCCAAATGCATTATACGCCTTTGCATTCATGGCTGCATCGCATTCGACAAATATCGAATCGCTATCAGTTGCATTTAAGACATACGTAACTTTCTTATCGGCAATTAAAGAAGCTACAGACGTATGCTCGTAAAGACCAATAATGCGTTCTTCTTCAGATTCTCCAGTCACGATAGGACAGCCTGATTCGGGATGTTCGGCGACAATTGTGCCGTGACGAAGAGCCTTTGAATGTTCGCGCGCAAAACGTAGATAATGAGCTATCATCTTACGATGGCATTCCTTAAGCGTCTCAAGCCGCACCGAATATTGTATCGTGCCGAAAATAGAATTCAATATAAATCGACTTGCCGATTCTGCGCTATCACCTGGGTTCCATGCCAACATATCGGAATGAACTGCCGCCTTCCCTGATGTAAGGCGCAACTGCGAAATGCCAATACGGTTAGCACGAAAATCTCCAGGGCAGTCACCTACGCGGATAATGTTGCCAAACTTGCGGATGGCTGGGCCAACATAGCCCTGTCGAAATTCAACAAGCGCTTCAGGATTAACTTCCCTAAGGCGCATCATCAAATCACTCATCAGCCTATCGACCGCCTGAGGAACACCTGCATAATCGCGCCCGGGCGTTTTTTCGTCACCGTCTCCATATGGAAACATATCAAGAAAATCTATTTTAAATCCATCAAAACCATACTCGCGCATCGCCTGCTCAAAGCCTGAAATCAAATATTCGCGCACATCAGGAAAACGCGGATCAAGGACGCTCGCTGAAAGATGTTTGTAATCGGCAAGATACTTGCCGCGAAAGCGCGGGTAATCAGGACTCTTCCAACCGACTAGCGAAATGGGATACCAAAGCAGATATTTCATTCCGTATGATTTAATCCGCTTGACGTGAGCTTTCATATCGGGGAAGCGCCGTTTAGAAATATTGAACCCTCCGACATTGACGTAATCCTTGACACCATCTAGATCGTCTTGCCAGCCATCGTCTACAATTAGCGTTTTCATACCTAGCTCAGAGGCTATGGCACATTCGCGTTCTAGAACATCGGCATGAAGATCTTTGTGAAAAACATACCAGCTGGAATACACGCTCTCATGCGCAACGTCAGGAACAAGTGCCGGAACGTAACGCGCGTCCGCACTCATCCAATCGGCGGCAGCCTTGATAGTGTTGCCATATGGAAGACCACGCACGTCAACACGAATGCGCACCTCAAAATCTTTTTCAGGCGCACAACGTCCTACGAAAAGAACAAACCGACACTTCGCTTCACATCTAGCTTCGTCGTAGCTAGCGAAAAAATGCGTTTCCCGTAATGCCTCACAAGATGAAAGCGTAATGCGGTTAATCCCCTTGGCGTTTAGAAGCGCACACAGCGGCTGGCCTTGCGAAACAGACGCTCGCTCACATGGCGGCGACCAATCCATCGGAATACCTGTAATTCCCGATGACTTCCAAACATAGCTTACATCAATTTGAGGCACGCGAAATGCGATTTCAACCCTTGGCAGCGCATCATTCGTTTCAGACGCACCGCTAAGCACCAGCTCACGGATGCCGCAAGCTACTTCTTGTGCGGCAACATCAAGCGACCATCCGCGGCAGTTATCGCATTTCACCTCGGCATTTATGCTAGGCGCAATCTGAGGTGAAGCCGTAAACGCGGAGCCTATTATTAGAAATCCTGCAAGAGACAACATAAAAGAAATTCCTCAGCGTCCTTAACTTACTTTATAAGAATCATAAGTCCGTTTGAGTCACGAATCTTTAGTGAATTTTTCGTAAGGCGGAACTTTAAATCTGGCCGCGGCACTCCGTTGACCGTAAACGACCACGATGCCTCATCAAACCCTGAAAGACCGGCAAAACCGACAGGAAGATATCTTCCGCCTTCAAAGCCGTTAACAATATCTAT
>JAGBXE010000173.1 GCA_017629455.1 Kiritimatiellia bacterium | reverse complement strand
CTTTGTCCGACTACGACCGTTCCGTTAGATTTCACAGCGCCACCCGTTGAAGAGTTCAGAATTGTCCAGTTACCCGTGAAGAACAGGGAGAATTTCGGCGAATGGCTGAATGTGCAGTGGGACGGCAAGGCGTCAGTCGGTGTTTTCGCCGCTTCCGAGCACGCACAGGTTCGCGCCGAACGTCGCACAGGCTATCGTCTTATGTGCGCAGATGCACTTCGGTCGGTTAAACTGCGCGGAACTTGCGCCGTTGTAACGGTCGATGCGGGCAATGATGCTATTCTTGATAGGTTAGATGCGCTTGAGCGTGATTATTCACTTCCTTCTGGTGTAAAAAATCGCCGCAATAAACTGACAAACGCTTCAATCTATTTTATGCGAGATGTCAGCCCCACGACTATCGATCGCCATATCAAATTTGCCAAACGCGGCGGATTCAAACTTATGGAGATGACTTCTGCCCAGTTTTTCGGGCCTAACGGAGATTATGTTTACCACTCGCAATATCCCAATGGTGCTGCCGATGTAAAGGCGAAGATTTTGGATAAGATTCGTGCCGCTGGACTTATTCCAGGTATGCATATTCTCCATACTTTTGTTGATATGAAATCTCGTCTCGTAAAGGAGGGGGACCGCAGGCTTTTGTTGCGCGAGCATTACACGCTTGCCAGAACCATCGGACCGAATGACGACGTTGTTTACGTTGATGAAAATCCCATGAATGCCGAATTGAGTCCCAAGTGCAAACTCTTGAAGTTCGGCAAGGAAATCATGAGCTATGAGTCGTTTACGACCGAGCCTCCCTACAAATTTACGGGTGTAAAGCGCGGCGTGAAGGAAACTGTCCGCTCAGCTCATGAAGAAGGGCTTATCGGCGGCACGCTTTGGGTTTGCGAATACGGCGCGGCAGATATCTACATCAAGCAGGACAGCGACTTGCAGGATATTGTCGCTGGGAAGGCTGCCGAACTTTGGAAGGCGGGATTCGGCTTTATTTATTTCGATGGTTCGGAAGGAACGCCGCCCCCATTCGGCTACCATGTGCCGAACGCCCAATACCGTGTCTGGAAAAAGCTTGTTCCTCAGCCGATTCTCGGTGAAGGCGCGGCGAAGGCTCATTTCGGCTGGCATATGCTTTCGGGCGCGAACGCCTTTGACGTTTTCAGCCCCGAGGAGTTTAAAGTTAAGATCGACGAATATCCGGCTGCAGAGGCGCCACTTATGAAGCGAGATTTTTCGCGTGTTAATTTCGGCTGGTGGGGTTTCTGGAATCCTGGATGCGCTATCCGCGAGAATATTACCAAGACTGGAGTTCAGAGCGATATGTGGGAGTACGGCACCTCTAAAGCAGCGTCGTGGGATGCACCGGTGTCGGTGCAGATGGCAATCCCTGAGCTTGAAGCCCATCCACGCACGGATGATATTCTTGAAGTTATGCGTCGTTGGGAAGATGTTCGCGAACGCAACATTCTTACGCAGGCGCAGAAAGAGGCTTTAAGAGTTCTTGGAAAGGAATTTCACCTTTATCTCAACGAGAAGGGTGAATATGAACTTTATGAGATAAAGATGCTTCCAACTCCAGCCAAGGCCCCAGAGTTGCGCGGTTTTGTGTTCGAGCGCGGCGGCAAGCGAATGGTCTCTTACTGGCATACGAGCGGGGAAGGCAACGTTAAGATTGCTTTAGGAGCAGGCGGCAAAAATATTAAGCTTCGCATCGCCGAGCGCCAGTATATTGAAACGGATCTCTCAGCATCAGAAGTAGAGTCTGCATTTGTTGATGCAGTGAGGGAGAGATGAGAGATGGGTAATGAGAGATGAGAGATGAGTGATGAGAGATGAGTGATGGGAGAATGGTGAAGGGTGAAGAGTATAGGGTTATTTGTGGTATAATACACGTATGAAAATTACAAATGAAGATTTGAAGTTGGCGGCGGATACAATTCGTTGCCTTTGTGCGGACACCGTTGAAAAAGCGAACTCAGGCCATCCTGGTGCGGCGCTTGGTATGGCCGATTTGGCGGCTACTCTTTATTTGCGCCATCTCAGGGTTGATCCGCGTGATACAGCGTGGAAAAATCGCGATAGGCTTGTTTTTTCCGGCGGCCACGCAAGTTCATTAGTTTACGCTCTCGCCCATCTTTCCGGAACGGGTGATGTTTCTATCGATGATCTTAAGTCGTTCCGTCAGTTTGGCAGCCGTTGCGCCGGCCATCCTGAGCGCGGCGTTATGCCTGGCGTCGAAGTTACGACCGGGCCTCTCGGTCAGGGCTTTGCCATGGCCGTTGGCTTGGCTATCGGCGCCAAGATGAAAGCTCGCACTAACCATACATGGGTTTTTGCTGGCGATGGTGATATGGAAGAAGGCATTTCCCACGAAGCTGCGTCTTTAGCTGGAACGCTCAAGCTTGGTGGGCTTACGGCCATCTACGATTTTAACGACATTCAAATTGAAGGTCATGTCACCGACACGAATTGCGACGATGCGAAAAAGTGCTTTGAAGCATATGGTTGGAAGGTGATAGAAATTGATGGTCACGATTACGACCAAATCCATCGTGCATATTTGCGCGCGCTTAAGATAACGGACGTTCCTGTTCTTATCATTGCCAAAACCGTAATCGGCAAAGGCGCTCCAAACAAGGCCGGAACTCACGATTGCCACGGCGCGCCTCTCGGCGCAGAAGAAGTTGCCGCAACGAAAAAGGCGCTAGGCTTTGATCCTGAAAAGAGCTTTTTCGTTCCGCAGGCCGTTTACGATGCTTTTGCCGCTCGTGCTGCGATCTGCCACCGCTGGCGCAATGCCGACGTGCGCAAGGAGAAGGAAGAAGAAAAGAAGCGTCGTGAAAGCGGCGTTGCCGAACAGAAAGCCCCGACGCG
>JAGBXE010000172.1 GCA_017629455.1 Kiritimatiellia bacterium | reverse complement strand
ATCTTTGACGTACAAGTAAAGCGCCTACACGAATATAAACGCCAGCTATTGCTAGCGCTCTATATCGTTATCTTCTTCAATCGCCTTGCTAACGACCCATCGTTCGATCCAGTTCCGCGTCAATTCATCTTTGCCGCAAAAGCCGCCCCTGGCTACGATATGGCAAAGCTGATTATACGCTTCATTCATGGCGTAGCAAACGTCGTTAATTCAAATCCAAAATCGCGCGGCAAGTTGTCGGTAGCGTTTCTCCCCGATTATCGCGTTTCGCTCGCCGAAAAGATAATGCCGGCAGCCGAAGTCTCTGAACAGATTTCTTTAGCAGGCATGGAAGCTTCTGGCACTGGCAACATGAAGTTCATGGCCAACGGCGCGCTCACGCTTGGCACATACGACGGCGCAAACGTCGAAATTCACCGCGCCGTGGGCGATGAAAATATGTTCCTCTTCGGAATGCGCACCGAAGATGTTGCGCGCACGCGCCCCACTTATGTTTCTAAGGACGTCGCAAAGGCCGACCCGGAAATTTGGGAAGCACTCGAAATGATTCGTTCGAACGCATTTTCATCGTCCGAACCAGGTCTATTCGATCCGATTCTCCGCAGCCTTCTCGACTATAACGATTACTACATGCTTTTAGCCGACCTTAGAGCATACATCGAAGCGCAAGATCGCATCGATGCAACATACCGCAATCAAACTCAATGGAACAAGATGTCCTTAATGAACATCGCTCGCTCCGGTAAATTCTCTTCAGATCGCGCCGTTATGGAATACGCGCGTGACATATGGCACATCAGCCCCGTAAGGTTCAACTGACATGAAATGGACTAACTCACTAATCCAAACGCTCCGCGAAGACCCCGGCGACGCCGAGATCGATTCCCACCGCCTGCTCATCCGCGCAGGGCTTGCGCGCAAAGTCGCGGGCGGGCTTTATTCATATCTGCCTTTAGGTATGCGCACGCTGAAGAAGATTCAGCAAATCATCCGCGAAGAAATGGACCGTGCCGGCTCGCTCGAAATAGTCTCGCCCGTCCTACAGCCTGCGGAACTATGGCGCACAACTGGCAGGTGGGATGCGATGGGGCCAAATATGTTCAAGGTGCGCGACCGCGGCGAACATGAATTTGCGCTCGGCCCAACCGCTGAAGAAGTCTTCACCGATATCGCAAAAGGCCTTATTAGCTCGTACCGCCAGCTTCCAGCTACGCTGTACCAGATTCAATGGAAGTTCCGCGATGAAACTCGCCCGCGCTTCGGGCTTATGCGCTCGAAGGAATTTCTAATGAAGGACGCCTACTCCTTCGATCTTGATGCCGAATCCGCCGACAAATCATACTGGCGTATGTACAAGGCGTATGAGCGCGTCTTCGAGCGTTGTGGGTTAAAGGCCGTTCCCGTTCAGGCTGACGGCGGCGACATGGGCGACTCTTTAACGCACGAGTTTCACGTCTTAGCAGATGCTGGCGAAGACGGTATCGCCTTCTGCGAAGGCTGCGGTTATGCCGCCAACCTTGAAAAGGCAGAACGCCGCGCCGGCGAATCTTCTAACGCTGCGTCCGCTGAATGCCCGCCCATTCGCGAAGTTGCAACGCCCGATGCGCGCACAATTGAGCAAGTCTCTCAATTTCTCGGCGCAGACGCCTCGACATTCGTAAAATCGCTCGTCTACGTAGCCGACGGCAAGACAATTATGATTTGCGTACCCGGCGATCGTGACGTAAACGAAGTAAAAGTACGCCGCTTCCTCGGTGCAAAGACGCTCGCTCTTGCCGACAACGCTACAGTACTTTCCGCTACTGGCGCAAATGCAGGCTTCGTAGGCCCCGTTGCTCCTGCCGATGCTTCGCTCAGAATCCTCGCCGATATCTCGCTTAAAAACGCGACAAACCGAATCACCGGAGCCAACAAAGACGGCTACCACCTCGGTTCTGTCGATCTAAATCGAGACACAAAGATTGCATCAGCCGACTATGCCGATTTCTCAGTAGTCAAGACTGGCGATCTTTGCCCAGAATGCGGTAAACCCATGGCAATTCGCCGCGGCATTGAAGTAGGCCAGGTCTTTAAGCTCGGCACAAAATATACGGGCGCATTCAAGGCCGTCTACAAGAGCGACAATCTCGAAGATAAGCTTATGAT
>JAGBXE010000171.1 GCA_017629455.1 Kiritimatiellia bacterium | reverse complement strand
TCAGGCGAAGCTCTTGAATTGGTTCGTGATGGCAAATTACGTTTCTGCATTGTGGGCGACTTTAAGGCGGAAGCTCAGGTCCGTGGGCCGATGCGCGATGGCAAGGTTCTTACGCTTGCTCGCTGGGAGCGCAATTCGCGCCGTCAGTGTGCTCGCCGCCTTCAAGAATGTTTTCAGAAAACAGTTGGCGTTACGCCTCAAGTCTATGAGGTTGACGATCCTCGCGCCGAAGCATACCCTCTTATCATTGCTTGCGGTCCTTGCCGCTATTCTCAAGAGTTAGGTATGCAGCCCGATGCCCTGCCGTTCGAAGGTTTTGAAGTGCGTACGTTTAAGAAGGGCCTTGTTATTGCAGGTATGGACGCTTTTATGATACCAGGCGTCTATGATAATTTCAACTGGCGCTGCGGGCGAATCAAGTGTAACGGCACAGAACTTGGCGCAATTGATTTTGCCGAGCGTTTCCTTGGTATACGCCGTTATGCGCGTGAAGAGAAGGGGGTTATGTGGGATCATTATCCCCAAATTACAAATTTAACTATTAAGCCATGCGCTTATCGCGATCACCCTCGCCAGCGTATTCGCACCTTACGCACGCCGTGGCGTAACGGTTGTTCGAGCGACTTCTTCGGAGGCGAGGCTCCGAGCCCGTTCTCGCTTATTAAAGCCCATCCCGACAGGCTTGAGGATATGTTCTACCGCGACAGGGGCGGCAGGCTTTGGTGCGACGCAAAAAGCTACGGGATGAATTTTCTCGATTTCACCAATCCAGCGCTTGCAGATATTCTCGTTGACGATTTTAAGGCTTACTACGCGAATGACGGAAAGGGTTCGTATTGGGGCTCTACGTGGGCGCCGAGCGGGCGCTATCTCTGGATCGGCCAGTGCGACAAGGGGCTTATAATGGATAATGAGCGCGCCAAGCGTCTGCCGAAGGCGAAGGGCGAGGTTGCGATGAGCGAAGTATACGGGCATTTTTACAATTACTTCGCTCGTAGGTGTGAAGCGGAGTTTCCCGGCAAGACTGTGGTCCTGATGGCGTATTCCAATTATCTTGAGGCGCCGACATCTATCGAAAGTTTTCCTGACAATGTTCAGATTCTTGCCTGTCTCGGTACGCCCGTCTTCGCCCGTTCGCCTCATTTTCAGTATATATGGAAGGAGTACTTGTCAGGCTGGAACAGACTTACGAAGAAGAAATGCGTCCCTTACACATACGACGCGGGATACGCCGAGGATGAAGTCATACAGAACGCGATACGCGGGTACTTCGAAGGCGAGTTCTACCGAGTTCTTGAAGGGTACATTGATCCGGAGCTTACGTACAACTGTATGTACCGAGGCGGCGCGCCGTACCATTATTCCACGTATCTTGCTTCGCGCTGTATGTGGAATCCGTCGTACGATGTCGATGCGGGGCTTAAAGAGTACTTCTCGCTGATGTACGGCTCCGCCGCGAAGACGCTGACCGAGTTTTACTACGGCGTTCTTGATCGCTGGATCAACCACTATCTCCCCTATGAACCGACGGCTAAATCGCGCAAGGGGTCGATACCGTGTCCGCATAAAAACGTCTTCCATTTTAAAACGTTTGAAGAAAGTGCCGCGCGGCGTCTCTTGGCGCTTCTCTCGCGCGCCGAAAAGGAGGTTGAAGTAGGCTCGCTTGAGGAAAAGCGCGTCAAATGGTTTGTGACCCCGTTCCGCAACCAGCTCGAGGATATCATCGCATTCCAGCAAATGAAGCCCATTCACCTTACCGTCTCGCGTGCTGCCGGCGAGGTTGCAATCGACGGAAAGATCGACGAGCGGGCCTGGCAGATTGATTCTTTGCCCGCGTTCCGCCGCGCATATGCCGGCGGTGACCGCCCCGTCATCTCGCCCGAAACGCGTATTCTTTGGAATGAGAAGGGGCTTCTTGTTTCTATTCGCTCGCCGCAACCTTATGTGAAGAGCGATGCGCTTTGGAAGGGTGATTCGTTTGAGGTGATGCTTGCGCCGAAGGAGAAGGTAGCCAACCTCTACCAGTTCGTGCTCGATCCTGCAGGCAATTACGAGGATTTCTGGAAGCAGGTAGATCCGCCGCGCGGCAAGGAGATAAACTGGCGTGCGCCCAATGTCCAATCTGCCGCGAATGCGTCAGATAAAGACTGGACGGGTGAACTCTTTATTCCCTGGTCTGATCTTGCTCCGGGTGAAAAGCCGGTTTCCGGTGATGTCTGGAAGATCAATCTCATCTACAACAGGCAATCGCCTGCGGAATATATTTCGCTTTCTCCGACGCAGAACAATAATCACCGGATCGATCTTTACGCGACGATCAAGTTTGAGTAACCGTACGTAATCAAGGAGGTTAGAAGATATGCTGCGACAAATTTTAGCAAGTACGACACTAGCGCTCTTGCCTGCCGCTGTGCTTGCAGCCGGTCTTACTTCACGCAGTTATGTGCAGAACGGGCTTGTGCTCCAGCTTGACGGCATAGAGAACGCCGGCAGGGGTATTCACGATCCAACTGCCGCGGTGTGGAAAGATCTTTCCGGGCATGGCGCGGACGGAACGCTAAAGTGCCTTTCCGGAGGGGTGAGTAATTGCTGGTACGATACGTACTATTCAGTTCGTGCAGCTGAAAAGAACTGGGTGCATGGGCAGAGTGCCGCGTTCCAGAAGGCGATTAATTCTCTATCTGCCACGATGGATATGTGTTATACGCCAAGTAGTCAGCATTGTGGCTGCTGGGTAGGGAAGACGACGCGACATATGGCTACTTGGGATGCTGCGGCAAATACGCTTTACGTCTATGCTCGCCACAACAATATTACGATGGACGGCGGCAATCACATGCCGCGGCCTAATAATGCTAATCAGACCTTTGCTATTCGCCTTAATACGACTTGCTCTGTTTTTACGAATGCTGTTGCCATAATGGCGGACCGGCCCGTATCCGGCACGAGCGACGGCGCTCCCGACTATTACATAGGTGTCAACCCGCTATATACTTCGGTTGACGATCCATCTGGAACTGATTACAACGGCTCGACCACTTTAATGTATTCGCTCCGCCTTTACGACCGGCCGCTTTCTGATGCGGAACTTGCCTTCAATACGGAGGTTGACAATATCCGCTTTCGCGGCAAGGAACTCGGCGACAGAAAGGTGCTCGCAATCGGCGCAAAGCCCGCTTCGTTCGGTACGCCGTCTCCGGCTTTAGGCTCTACATTTGTCTCAGGATCCTCGGTTTCGCCACCTTCACCCGCAACAAGGATAGTATAGCTACCACCAGCGTTTACCTCTGGGGTATCGCCTTTGTAATTAATCAAAGTACCTACCACTTCTACATAATCACCCACCTTGCAGTTTTGATCAGCCTCTACTACTGGTTTAACGCGGAATGCCAACAATACTTGTCCTCCGTTTACTGAATCCGCCATCCAGAAAGTAGTATTTTTATACTGACTATTGTAAGCCTCTTTCATTTCTGTTACATAACCACGAATGGTATAAGATTCTGTGGTAGAGATTGTATCTGTCTCAAGGCAGATTGCCAACGCCTCAGCACAAGTGAT
>JAGBXE010000170.1 GCA_017629455.1 Kiritimatiellia bacterium | reverse complement strand
GGTCCGTTGATTGCCAACCCCCGTATGTCTCTCCTGGGCGGTGCGGCTCAGTTCGGTATCTTCTTCGCTCTCTTTGGTGCGCTTGGTCTTGCCTCGTTGATTCCCGGCTTCTTCGGTAGCGTTGAGCCTGTTAAGGCAGCCGCTTCTATCGGTATTATCGGCGGTGCTGACGGTCCTACAGCTATTTGGCTTACATCACGTTTGGCTCCAGACCTTTTGGGTGCAATCGCCGTAGCTGCGTACTCGTACATGGCTCTTGTGCCGATTATTCAGCCACCGATTATGAATGCGCTTACAACCAAGGAAGAGCGTCTTATCAAGATGCCGCCGCTTCGTGAGGTTAAGAAGATCGAGAAGATTTGCTTCCCGCTTATCGTAATTCTTCTTTGCGCGATTCTTCTTCCGTCGGCAGTACCGCTTATTGGTGCGTTGATGCTTGGTAACCTCGCTAAGGAAACAGGTCCGTCTGTTGCCCGCATTGCCGATACAATGTCTAATGCTCTCATTAACATTGTTACGATTATGCTTGGTCTCTCGGTTGGCTCCAAGCTCGCTTGCGAGAAGTTCCTTTCAGGAACCACATTGGGTATTCTTGCACTCGGCCTTTGCGCATTCTGCGTAGGTACGGCTGCAGGTGTCTTGATGGCAAAGGTAATGAACCTTTTCTCGAAGGACAAGATTAATCCGCTCGTCGGCTCGGCTGGTGTTTCAGCTGTTCCTATGGCGGCTCGTGTTTCGAACAAGGTTTCTCTCGCCAACGATCCTACCAACTATATTCTCATGCAGGCTATGGGCCCCAGTGTTTCCGGTGTTCTCGGCTCTGCTGTAGTTGCAGGCGTTCTTTACACTCTCTGCCGTTAAGCCAGTGTGAAGTCGTAACAGGAGGCGGCGCAGGGTGTCCTGTGTCGCCTTCTTCTTTTAGAGATTCATTCGATAAGGTTGATAATTATGAAGGCGTTGATTCAGCGTGTTTCTGAAGCGAGTGTTGCTATTGACGGAGAAGTCGTTTCTCAAATCGGCAGGGGTTATCTTATTCTTTTTGGAGTTGCCGCAGGTGATACGGAGCAAATGGCGCAGAATATAGCTTCTCGAGTAGTGAAACTCCGGATATTCGAGGACGAGTGCGGCAAAACCAACAAGTCGATTGTTGACGTATGCGGCGATATTATAGTGGTTTCGCAGTTTACCTTGTATGCCGATACAAGCCACGGCAACCGTCCCGGATTTTCCAAGGCGGCACGCCCTGACGAGGCAAACAAATTATATGAGAAATTTGTGGCAGAACTGCGTGCGCTTCTCGGGGAGGGGCGCGTGGGCACGGGGCGGTTTGGCGCTGATATGAAAGTCAGGTTGTTAAACGACGGCCCGTTCACCGTTGAGCTTTGTCAGTGACAAAGGGGGAGTGTCCCCAAGCGGAAAATTTTGGTATAATGCGCTTACATTATGCGTAACGGCAGAAATATCGTAGAAAATTTTAGAAACGTGTAGAAATCGGGCACGCGGTTATGGGGTATGCAAAGAAAAGCAGCGTCAAAACGGTAGCAGCGGCGAAGAGCGCCGTTAAGTCGCCAAGTGCGCCAAAATCTTCATCAATTTGGCAGATGCAGATTGGCGGCGGTGCAAAGAAAACCGTGATGAAGCGACTTGAAGTGCTTCTCTTCACATCGGAGCTTGCCGATTTGATTGAGGCTGGCATGACTCTCGGCCAGGCGTTGCAGGCACTCGCCAACCAAGCCGAGGAAAACAGTGCACAGCGTTATGTCTGTCAGGATGTTTGCGATAGAATTGTGCGCGGCGAAACTTTTTCGGTGGCCTGTTCGCATCATCCCAAAACGTTTGAGCCTCTTTATGTAAATATGATTCATGCCGCCGAGGCGTCCGGCGCGATGATTGAGGTGCTGCGCCGTCTTGCCGACTTCTATGAGCGTAACGATTCGATGCGCGCAAAAATCAAGGGCGCTCTCACCTATCCCGTGGTGGTTTTGTCGTTTGGTGTGGTTGCTGTCATTGCCGCGCTTGTTTGGATTATACCTAAATTTGAAAAAGTGTTTTCGTCCATGGGGGCGACTCTCCCTCTGCCAACGCGTATATTGATTGGCATGTCCGATGCGGTAATCAATTACGGCTGGCTTATGGCGATTGGCGCCGTGCTGCTTACCATGTGGTTTAAGAAATGGAAAAACACGCCCTCCGGTCGGTATAAGGTTGACGGCTGGAAGCTGCGTGCGCCGCTGATTAAGGGCATTGTGGCGGCGGGGCTTTATTCGTCGCTTGCATATACTCTTAAGACGCTGCTTGTTAATGGCGTTAACGTGCTTCAGGCTCTAAAAATAGCGGAAGAGACGTCGTCAAACGCAGTTATAGCGCGCGCGCTCGGCAATGCTCGCCAAAGAGTCACCGATGGTACGAGTATCTCCGGCCCGCTTGCTTCTTCTGGGGTGTTCCCGCGGATGATGACCGATATGCTTGCGATAGGCGAGCAGGCAGGCGACATGGCCGGTTCTCTGGAGCACATCGGTAAACGTTATCAAAAGGATATGGATCGCAATATAGCTGCATTTACAAATGCGCTTGAGCCGATTCTTATCATAACAATCGCCGTGGTGGTCGGGTTTGTCGCTGTGTCTATTTTGACGGCTGT
>JAGBXE010000169.1 GCA_017629455.1 Kiritimatiellia bacterium | reverse complement strand
CGTAAGGCTTTTTCTGAGACGCGAATTCAAAATATGGCGAAGAATTAAATGGTCAGCAGCCTGTTGGTCATCCGCATCATAATTTTGATTTTCCTGTCGATCCTTACGTGATTAAAGGTAATCCTTCGTCTGGGCTTTTGCCTGGAATCGACCCTACGCCTATCGGTAAAGTTGGCGAGGAAGATAAGCGTATTCAGGCGTATTGCTACCGCATGACCCTTACTGATGATCCGTCAAATAGAATTCCATTTGCGAAGCCCGAAGGTTACAACGAGCTAGAATACGAACTACTATTCAGAAACTACGAGGCAGGCGAATCAACCGCCCGAATTCCGTGGATCAATTCGAAGATACCTAACCGCAAGACTGATACAAACAACAGCCGCGGACTTTCTACCGATTTTATCGGCCGCAATCACAACTGGCCGGAAGCTACGTATGAAGAGCGCGAGAAAATTGCCAAAGAGCATCTCGTGTATCAGCAAGGCCTTATGTGGACGCTAGCTAACCACCCGCGCGTTCCTAAGGCTGTGCGCGATGTTGTTTCTAAATGGGGGATGTGCCGCGACGAGTTTAAGGACCGCGGCGGTTGGACGCCCCAACTTTATGTTCGCGAGGCTAGGCGCATGGTCGGTGAATATGTGATGACGGAGCTCAATTGCCGCAAGAAAACAGTTGCTCCTCGTCCAGTTGCGCTTGCTGCATATCAGATGGATTCCCACCATACGCGCCGTTACGTGACGAAGGATGGCAAGGTTCGCAATGAAGGCGACGTGGAAATAGGGTGCATTAGAGGTCCGTTCGGAATTGACTACGGTTCAATAATTCCAAAGCGCGGCGAATGTGCAAACCTTATAGTTCCAGTATGTCTTTCCGCTTCCCATATTGCATTCGGTTCGATCCGTATGGAGCCAGTGTTCTTTGCGCTAGGTCAGGCGGCGGGCACTGCTGCGTGTTTATCGATTGATGATCGTGTTGAGGTGCAAGGGCTTGATTATTCCAAACTTAAAGACAGGCTTTTAAAAGATGGTCAGCGTATAGTGCCTACGCATTATCAGTATACGCCCACGCCTCTTCCTGCCGACTTTATGGAGTTTTGGACGAATGCAATTTCCAATCTCGATCGTGAAGTTCCTGAAGATGCGAAGTGCGAACTTGACGAATCGATTTCTACTGCCAACTTCCTTTGTTATCGCCTTTCTTTTGCTACTTACGGCAAGGGGCGGCGTGTATATGGTTTCCTTTCCGTTCCCAGGAATGAAAAGGGGCCGTTCCCAGTGCGCATTACAGTGCCTGGTGCTGGTCGCGGCGTAATAGGGCCTATGAAAAACAAAGGCTGCATATCGCTAATAATGAATGTTCACGACTATGAGCCCAAAGCTACGCGCGAGGAGCAAGAGGCGGCGTATCGCGAAGCGAATCAGCGCTGGGGCGCGCCGTATGGTGTAAAGTGGTACTTCCACTCAGGAATCCAGAAAAGCCGCGAAGACTATTTCTATTACGGGGCTATTCTTGGAATTAACCGCGCTGTCAATTGGCTTGCGCGCCGTAACGATGTTGATTTAACTGATTTTACATATCGCGGTCAGAGCCAAGGCGGTGCGTTCGGACTTTATCTTGCAGCACTTAATAAGCATATTACTGCTGCGACAATTTCAGAGCCTGCAATTACCGATACGTTAGCATTCCGCGCAGGGCGTCAGAGTGGGTGGCCGAAGATTATTGAATCCCAGGTCGATCGTTCGCAGGAGAATTTAGATAAGGTAGCCGATAGGATGCGTTATTTTGATGGCGCTAATTTCGCTGTCTTTGTAAATTGCCCGACGCGTTGGCTTGCGGGCGCTAAAGATAAACTCTGCCCAGGTGAATGTGTGCATGCTGGCTATCACCGTTTAAGGCCAGGTCTTGATAAGCGTATTGTCCATGGCGAAGACTTGGGGCATGGCGTGCCAGCCGACGTTTATAAGCGTTTCGATAAGCTCTTAACTGCATCGTGGGAGCCGATTCCGAAGGTGCTAGTTGGTACCGATAGCGTTGATAAGCTCGCTGCAGAAGAGTTTTTGAAATATTACAAACTGATTACTGGCATAAAGCCGGAGATCGCCAGTGCCGAAAACGATAAAGACGTTTT
>JAGBXE010000168.1 GCA_017629455.1 Kiritimatiellia bacterium | reverse complement strand
ATCGCGCTATTTAACGACGGATTGAGAACCGGTAAATTTCCTCCTGCTGCGCCGAATCTGCCACCCGACTTTCGGGGGCGTCCTGAAATCGACCCCGAAACGACGCAAGCCAACGTAAAAGCGATGCAGGCCGTCTGTCCCGTACCGGAGGCGCTCTCGCACGACGGGAAAAAGGCATGTCTCGATATGGGCAGATGTCTTTTCTGCGGGCGCTGCGCTGAAGTCTGCTCAAAAGTGCGCTTTACGAAAGAGTACCGGCTCGGGGTTTTCCGTCGCGATGAACTTGTGGTCCGAGCGGGAGAAGGCGCTTACGTGCCGCCGACACAGTCCGACCCGGAGGCTCTCGCGCTCAAACACTCATTGCATCTGCGCGAAGTCTCGGCCGGCGGCTGCGCGGCGTGCGAGCTCGACGCCAACGTGCTCGGCACTCCGGCGTGGGACATGTCGCGCTTCGGCATCCGTTTCGCCGCGTCTCCTCGCCATGCGGACGCCGTGTATCTTACCGGGCCGGTGACGGAAAATATGAGCCTTGCGCTCGAGAAAACCTATGCCGCAATGCCAGAGCCAAAGTTTCTCATCGCGGCAGGAGCGTGCGCAATTTCAGGAGGGCTGTACAAGGCCGGCCCCAAACCTGTCGAGCCCGCTCTTTTCATTCCCGGCTGTCCTCCCCATCCAGCGACAGCGCTCGAAGCTCTGCTGCGCTTTACCGGGCGATGAAGCGCGTTAGTCTTCACTTGCTTGACTGAATCTAGGCGCATTTAGTATACTTTGACCAAGTTATAAGTGCATATTACGCTGTTATTGACCACAAAAAAGGTCTACAAAAAATGAATGCTCTGGTACGCAACTTTAATATTGCTTTGGCTCTCTCATTATTATCTACTTTCACAGCCATTGGCGCCGATATTTACGTTGATAAGAACGGCTCGGGCAACTACACCGACATTCAATCGGCAATCAATAACGCCCAGCCTGGCGATACAGTGTGGGTTCTCCCAGGTGAATACGATTCCGGCGGTTGGGTAGATAATAACGGTTTCACCAACCGCGTATACATTAATAAAAGCTGCATCACCATCAAGGCCACCAGCTCTAACCCCAATGACACGCATATTGTGGGCGCGTGGGACGAGAACGGCGATGAGTTTGGGCGCGGGCCTGCCGCCGTGCGCGGCATTTACATTGACGAACTCGCGACAAATACCGTTGTTCAAGGCTTCACAATCCGCAACTGCGCCACACCTTCAAAAGACTCTGTAGCTGCAGGCGGCATGGCAGGAGCAACCGTTACAATAGGTGGAACAACTAAAAATAACTGGTATGCCGACTGCACATTCATTGATAACGCTGGATTCCGCGGCATTAATGCCTACGGCGGAATATTCCTTAGATGCCGCTTCGACCGCGCATACGCCGGCGATTTGATGCAAGAGGCAATTGCAATTCATTCCCTTTTCGTCAATATAGCCCCAACATTAGAATGCGGCACTAAATACTTGATAAATGGCGGAAAGTTATACAACTGTACGTTTTACAACTGCCAAAACGACTATTTTGCCCCAATTAACACCAACGGTATGTACAACTGCCTTTTGGCAGGGTCGGCTCGGAGCGTAACGTATTCAGCGGGTAAGGTAACTCTTTCCAACTCCATTATAGGCCCTCGCACTGACGGTTATAAAATCTCCACTTCCGACTCCGACCACTTAATACTCGAAAACTCATCTATTGTCGATTCCAACGTCCAATTCCTTGCCCCAGCTTTTGAAAATTACCGCCTAGTTGCAGGCTCTGCAGCCATCAATGTAGGCGACGCAAAACACTTGGCTAAATTTCTAGAGACACACAATCCGCCTGAAGGTATTGATATTTACAAAGACTATACACACGCAAATGTACCAAAAACAGGCGCTATTAACGCTGGTTGCTGCCAAGAAGTTATTACTCCCGCAGCAGGGGCGGTGTTTGTTACTGGTGCAGACTTTATCATCGACGGGGCAGTTATATCAAAAACAAAATACTTCTACCCGGAAGCATATCCCACGCAATACCACGCAACAGTATCTCTTAACGAAGGAGAAGATGTCTTTGGCTTCGATATGAAGTACGCCGACGGCAGCAATAAAGGGTTTTGGCGCTATCCATTACCTGATAATAGCTTTTGGTTTATGCCATCTGCCAACGCCAGCCTCACATGCGACGTTAAAAAAGCTACATCAATCGTATACGCTAAACCTGGCGCAGATGCAGCGCTTGCCGACGGAAGTTTTGAAAAGCCCTATCCTACCCTTCAAGCGGCAGTCGATAATTCAAGTTCTTACAGCATAATCAAGGCTGCTGAAGGAGACTACGATAAAGGCTACAAATACGAATACGCAATGACAAATCGCGTTGTGATAGATAAGCCTTTGCGCTTACTTGGAGCTGGAGCACAAAAGAGCTATATTTGGGGTAAAGCAGACGATAGCGGAATCTATCCCGATGGAATCGGCACTAACGCCATACGCTGCATTGCCGCGGCAAGCGGCTCACTCGGCTGCGTGCAAGGCTTTACGATAATAAATGGACATGCTGGGCGCTCAGCTCTCAATGATAAATACACCCAGGCCGAAGATTATGCTGGGGGCATACGTGGAAACGGAGCTGTTACCGTAGCCGACTGCATAGTATCAAACTGCATAGCATATCGCGGCGGAGCCGGCTACCAAACGCCATTCATTAGAACTATTATCACTTGTAGCGGTTACGGCAGTGGTCGAATTGTTGAAAATAGCAGTTCTAAAACAACAGGTTGCGTTTTTATGAATTGCCTTGGAAAAGATGGTCGCCCCTTCGAAAATGGAAACCAGACTAACCCCATTTCCGACGCTATGGCTATTCATACTACAGTAATCGTAGCGAATAAAGACATAAGGCCGCTTCAAAGTGGGCACAACACTTTAAACTGCATAGTTAATGGCGGCACAACACCATCTACATCATGGGCCTTTCAAAATGAGGGCCTATTTATCCCGCACGCATGGTCTAAAATGCCCACCGCAGATAAAGATAATATAAACCTTCAACACTTTATAATCGGCGACATTCGTTTTGTCGACCCTCAAAACGCAGACTGCAGGCTTATGGCGACATCCGAAGCCATCGGCAAAGGCACTTATACTGACGACATGTACAAATGGTACGAGCCGCTAATGGATGGTCCAATCGTATTTACTAACGGCAAGCCGACCCCTGGTGCATATCAAAGGCCAGTGCCAGTCATAATAACGCCAACTGAAACATCTTGGGGGTCATTATCACTCATTGGAACAAATGCTGTCGAAGAAGGTGAAAGCATCTCTCTAACTATTAATAACCTTAAACGTCCTCTCGAAGGTTTTATGGTTGGTGAAACTTTTATTGAGGGAACTTCCTACACGGTAACTATACCTAATTTCGGCATCTATGGCAGCACTTATATAACTGAGATTTTACCCGTATATGGCACTAACTGGTACGTCAACGCCGCAATGCCAACAGACGATGGCGATGGGTTCACGCCAAAGACCGCCAAAAAGACACTAAAAGGAATTATGGAGTGTTCAATAATCTCCGGCGACAGAATTCACGCTGCTCAAGGCGATTACAACACTGAAATCTTGCTCGCTACAAACATATCATACAAGACCTCAACTATTGGCACAAGAGTTGTAATTCCGAGCGGCGTAACCCTAATTTCCGATGAAGGGCCAGATGTTACATTTATTACAGGGTGCGAAGCTCCCGAAGAAATCGCTTCATCATATAATAAGGCAACAGGTTTAGGCGAAGGCGCCGTGCGCTGCGTATATATGTACGAAAATTCCCACCTCAATGGATTTACAATTAGAGGTGGGCGCACAAATGGAGAAATGACTAACGACGCCTCAAACCCTGATTGCTACGGTGGCGGGCTTATCGTGCGCGATGGCGGCTTAATTGAAAATTGCATTATTACAAACTGCGCTGGTCGCAGGTGTGGCGGGTCGTGCGGCGGAACATTTGTAAGATGCAAATTTATTGATAATAAAAACGATGTCATAGGGTCATGGGGCGATACTTTCACGGTAAAAGGTATTTATAACTGCTACTTTGATTATAATGACACCTATGTAAGTGTAAGAGGCTATCCAATGGCCAACTGCCTTATAGGGCCGAATAATACGCATAGTTATTCTGTTTATTGCTATACCGATCCAGGTTCAACTATAATAAATACAATTTGCTGCAAACAGCTTAGGCATGCATCTACCAGTGGGTTTTTAGTTCCTACAAATGTTTACTGTACTGGGTTAGGCGGCACAACAACAAATATTATTACTGATCATTTAACAGTATGCACTTTAGACACCATTCTTTCAGAACTGGATATTGATAACGGATACAAGTTTAAAGGTATCGATTCAAAATTCGTAGATGCAGGTTCAAGCGTAGCCTTAGACCACCAACATATGGAAAAAGACTTGGAAGGCGGCCAAAGAGTCTACAACTGCAAAATTGATATTGGTCCTTGGGAGTATGATTATCGTAGCTATTTTGCAAGCCGCATCGGCGGCGTTACAGTAGAGGAAGCTTCTGCCAATGTAACTACTAATGAGATTGGTCAAGTACGCCTTCTTGATGGCGCGTCAATTGCGCTTACACCCTTAAGCCCCGACGCCAGAAGATTATCTATGAATGTCGAAAATGGCGAACTTTCGGCAGAAGGCGGCATAATCCCTGAAACATTCTCGTCGGCATCAACCTACAAATTCAAGCCCCCGGCAACACTCTACCTCTCGTTTGCGGGAGCCGGCGGCTATGCCGACGTACTTGACATCATCAACAAGCCAGGATATTCAATAATACTCAGATAAAAGAAAGGCTGTTTCAAGCCTTCTTTGAGGACGTGGCGGATTTTCTGCCACGTCCGCTTTTAGGATCGTACCCTAATTTCTCCGCGGCAAAATCATGCGCCATATTATAGATGCGCTGAAGCTGGTCAAGACATTTATGTGATCCTCTCCAAAAAGGAACAGGACCTAAGCGCCGCAAAATTGGAGTTTCAATCTTCATCACAAAGCTCCGAAGGTAAAATTCCGCGAAGTTCTAGCAATGTTAAAGGGTGCGAAGCAATCTCCTCGCCTAAAAGGAGTAAAACAGCTGTTACATGCTTGCAAGGATTAGCATAATCAGGGCAGGAACACGCCGTTGTAACGTCATATTTACCTGGGGAGAGCTTACCGCCAGGGAAAAGGTCAAACCCTTCTGAAGCAAAAATATCCCTTACATCGAGCGGCAAATCATTGGCTAATAAACGTGCAGCGTAGATAGGCTCAGATTTAAGAGCTTCTAGGAGCCGGTCTCTAACAGCACCTTCAGGCGTCCTAAAATCAAGAGTAACACTATACTTTTCAAGACGCGAACCCTGAACTTTTGCCGAAACATGAGGCCCTCTAATTTCAAGAGAGACAACCTGCCCGGAAGTAGCGTATTGACGAGCACGACCGAGACGCCCTTTTAGACCCATTGCCTCAAGGCGGCGGGTCCATTCACGCAGCCACCAGCTTGACCCAGGCCCAGTGCGCGACAATTGTGCACGTATGCCGGTAGCATAGAGTGGTATGCGAGGTGGATAATGTTTCTTTGATTTTGACATTAAAGAGTAAAAGAGGGGAATGGGGAAGAGGGAAGAGAAAATAGCGGTAGGGGTAAAGAGAGATGGGAGATGAGTAATGAGTAATGAGAGATGTGGTGTTCTTTGATAAGATAGCACGGCTTTTTTTGTGCCGCAAAGCACAATAAAAAAATGCCGTATCCTCCTCGGCAAAGCCGAGCCCGAAGGGGCCGCTAGGCGAATACCCGCCCCTTGTGGGGGTTCGCGCCCCATAGGGAAGCGAACACGCCGAGCGACTGCGAGGCCGAGTGCGACGTAGTCGCCGCGCAATTTTTTTGAAAAAAAAAATGCCGTATTCCCCGAGCGCGAAGCGCGAGTCGCCGAAGGCGATGCCCTAGCAGGGACGCGACGGTACGTCGACGGCTTT
>JAGBXE010000167.1 GCA_017629455.1 Kiritimatiellia bacterium | reverse complement strand
TTTCATGGCGAATATTGTATCAAACTTTGTGTTCTATCTCAAGCCTAATGTGACAGTTGGCTTGATTTTAATGTGATAGTTGGCTTGATTTTAATGTGACAGTTGGCAATCGTATGCGATTTGAGGCAGGATTATTCATGTTTATGAGATTACGGTGCGGATGGGGACTTCTGGATATACATCGTGGGGAAGGTAGAACGCTTACTGTTTTGCTATAATACGGCACATGATTACGACACATACATTCGCAGTGATTCTCGCTTCTGCATGCCTTGCAACAACGCCGGAAGCTCCTTATCAATTTAAATCGCGTCTTTCGACCGTCCATCGGACAGATAGGCGCGATATGTCGCTTACCGCAGAGGCTAGCGAATATGAGTTTAAGCATGGCTCGGTAATTATTATCGACCCTGCCGCGCCAAGCCTTATTCGTACCGCTGCAGCCGACTTTGCCGACTACATGATCGTCTCGATGGGCGTTAACGCCAGCGTTAGGGCATCGTCTGAAGAAATAAAGCCTGGCCTTACCGCCACCCTTCGCGTTTCGCTCGACAAGGCTCTCAAGCGCGGATATAAAATCGAAACTACGGCCGAAGGAGTAAACGTAGTTGCATCCGATGCGAAAATGGCTGCGCAGGCTCTCTATCGCCTCGAAGACAGAATGAACCTAAGGCGTGGGCCTTTTCTCAAGATAGGCAATGAACAGCGCAATCCCGTCTTCACCCACCGCACAACTTTCGCGGGTTTCGGCAACGACATCTTTCCTGATGCGCACCTTGCGCAAATTGCGCACCACGGCTTTACCGATATTGAGGTATGGCTTAAGGATTACGATGTCGTCAGCCAAGGCGTGCGCCAAGACATTAACGATCTTATCGACCGCGCAGAGCGCTGGGGGCTTGGCGTTCACTTCCAGCCGCGCAACCGCGCTTTCGTCCACCCCGACGATCCTCGCGCCGACGCTATGTATGAAAAAGCTTACGGCAATTTTACGAAATACTATCCTAAAGCAGGCTCAGCATTTTTCTGCGGCGAAGTTTGCGCATTCCCCTCGAAGGACCCTCGCTCAAACGGAGGCGACCACAGAAACCGCAAGCCTGAAGATTCTGCAAAGGGTCTACCGTACCCCGGCTGGTTCCCTTGCTACGACTGGGCCGATTGGGTAAAAGCCGTATTGCCTAAATACCATCGCCACAACCCCAAATGCAAATTCGTCTTTTCAACTTACAACTGGGGCTTCCAGGACGAGAAAGCGCGCGCCGATCTAATTTCGGCTCTTCCAAAAGGAATAACGCTTATTCCAACATTTGAAATGTTTGAAAAGCACGAAAAGCGCAACGGCCTTATTTCAAATGTCGCCGACTATTCTCTTTCATTCCCAGGCCCTGGGCGTTACTTCACTTCCGAAGCAGCCCAAGCAAAAGAAGCAGGAATCGAGCTTTGGTCGAACTGCAACTCTGCTGGCCTTACTTGGGACTTCGGCAATATCCCATACCAGCCTGCGCCTTGGCAGTGGAAGAAGCGTTGGGATGCCCTTTTAGATGCGCACAAGAAATGGAACTTAACAGGTCTTCGCGAAAACCACGAATACGGCTGGAGCCCGTCATTTATCGCGGAACTTGAAAAAGCGTATCTCGACAATGGCGGCAATGACTTTGAAGAAATCTTGCGCTCAATTGCCGTTAGAGATTTTGGCGAAGCAAATGCCGACGCCGCGCTTAAAGCCTGGAAACTCTGGAGCCGCGCGGCAAATGATTATGTGCCGACCGACGAAAACCAGTACGGGCCTTGCCGCATAGGGCCTGCGTATCCGTTCAACTTCTTCGGTGAAGATCTCCAGAAAGGCTGGAAACCGCCAGCTGACTTCCCGCTTGAAAAGGGCGCTAAGTTTACTATCTGTCACTTCGACTTTGGTAAACCCATCAATGGACTTGGTGCAAACGCCATTGTTCTCGATTCAAATTTCGAACGCAAAGAAATCGAACTTTTTGAAAGCCAGGTTTCTGACTACCGCGAAGGCGCAGCTATTTTCCGCAAGATTGCCGCGTCCCTGCCTTGCGGCCGCGCTGCCGAAGCTTGGCGCATGGCTGCGCTCGGTGAATACCTGGGCTCTGCGTGCGAAACTGTCGTCAACCTTAAAAAAGGCCGCATTGCTTGGCGCAATGGCGATCGCGCTCAAGTAGAGGCGCTTGCCCGCAAGGAATATGCAAACGCCAAATCGGCGCTCGCAGCAGTCGATACCGACTCGCGCCTTGGGTGGCTAGCTTCGTCTGGTTACACAGGCTCGCGCGCGCAGATTGAATGGAAGCTTCGCAAGATGCGCGAACTTTACGGCAAAGGCGTTTGCGGCGAGTAATAAATATTCTAAGTAAGCTATGCTGGTCTTTCCAAATAAGAAGCGCATAACGATTTTTGCCGGTCACTACGGTAGCGGCAAAACAAATATTGCGCTCAACTACGCAAGGCTTCTTAAGAAAGACCAGCCGCTTACTGAAGTAACACTCGCCGATCTTGACATCGTAAATCCGTATTTCCGCACAAAAGATTCAGCCAAGGATCTTGCCGCCGATGGCATAGGGCTTGTCGTTTCAGAATTTGCCAATTCGAATGTCGATGTGCCTGCAATGCCTAAAGAGATTTATTCGCTTGTCTCGCCTACGACTACTTCTCAAGTTATTATGGATATTGGCGGCGACGACCGCGGCGCTCTTGCACTCGGGAGATACGTTGATGATATCGTAAAGTGCGAATGGGAAATGCTCGCTGTCATTAACGCCTCTCGTCCTCTGACGCGAACACCTGAAGATGCCGTCGAAGTCCTGCGCGAAATTGAACGCTCTTGCCGCCTTCCGTTTACCGGGATCGTAAACAACACAAATCTCGGCAAGGCAACAACTGCAGAAGATATTATTTCATCAATCCCATATGCCGAAAGCGTTTCAAAGGCGATGGGAATACCTGTAAGCTTTACATGCTGCGAAGAGAAGCTTTTTGAAGAAGTAAATAATCACTTCGCAGATTCAATGCCCATTTTCCCGATTAATATACAAAAACTCTATTACCAGCTCGAAGATTAAATTATCTATGAAGCTTTTAAAGCCCCTATCAATTGCCCTTTCCCTTCTACTTCTTTTCGTAGCTTCCGGCTGCTGGACTTTCAACGAAACGCCTTATCCCGAAACAGCAGTCACCGCCGCGAGCGAAAGCACAAACATCACTGTGCGCGTAAGCGGCTTTCTTGCCGCGCTTACAGAATATTCGGCAGTCCACAGTTACCGTACAATTTATGTGCCCGGCTGCGGCCGCCACCACTGGTCA
>JAGBXE010000016.1 GCA_017629455.1 Kiritimatiellia bacterium | reverse complement strand
GGCTCGGTAAGCTCGCCGCCGCAATACGGACAGAAGAAATCCGCGCCAGGAATCTTAGGCTGCGGCTTTTTCTTCTGATCAGCGTAAATATCCTTAATCTGATCGGCGCGCATAAGCTTTTTGCACTCTTTGCACATCGTCATCGGGTCGGCAAACGTATCAAGGTGACCTGATGCGCACCAAATTTTGGGATGCATAATAATCGTAGCATCCAAACCTGCGACGTCCTCACGGCCACGAACCGTGAACTGCCACCAAGCCTGCTTGACGTTGTTCTTAAGTTCACAGCCCAGCGGACCGTAATCCCAAAACCCTGGCATACCGCCATAGATTTCTGACGAATGATAGATAAAACCGCGACGCTTGCAAAGCGCCGACAACGCGTCGAGAGACGATTTATTTTCTTCAGCCATGATGTGCGTATTATATCATTTTTGTGGTATAATCTTCACTCACAGGTGGAGAGAAAAATTGGCACTATCGTAATGGAGATTGGCGAGATGGACGAGACAAAAATATCTGCTCAATCACAGAATAAAGTTGACATGACCGTCAAACTCGGGGGGCTAGAGATGCCTACTCCCGTGGCAACAGCAAGCGGAACTTTCGGTTATGGTTTCGAATATAAGAATCTCCTCGACTATTCAAAACTCGGTGCCGTTACCGCAAAAGGAATTTGTCTCGAACCTTGGCCTGGCAACCCCATGCCGCGCCACTGCGAAATTCCCGGCGGCTTAGTCAACGCAATTGGCTTACAAGGCACAGGCGTAAAGCATTTTGTCTCAACGACAATTCCTTGGTTTGACAAAACAATACGTAATGCCCTCAACCCCGACATTAAGTTTATAGCCAATATTTGGGGCAAAAGCATCGAAGAATATGCCGCTGTCGCAGAGAGCCTTGGTGATTCAGTTGACGCAATTGAAATGAACGTTAGCTGCCCCAATGTAAAAGCTGGAGGGCACACATTTGGGCAAGATCCCGCAGTCTTAAACACAGTTGTATCTGCCGTACGCAAAGCTACGACCAAGCCGCTTATCGTTAAATTAGCCCCTAACGTGCCGTCTATCGCGCCGTACGCAAAAGCTTGCGAAGATGGCGGCGCCGACGCTCTCTCGCTAATTAACACGATTCCTGCAATGGTAATCGATATTGAGCGCCGAGTACCAGTTTTGGCAAATCGCTCTGGCGGGCTTTCAGGGCAGGCAGTTCACCCTGTCGCGGTAAAGGCTGTCTACGAGGCCCACGCGTGCTCGCGCCTTCCTATTTTGGCGATGGGTGGCGTTTATTCAGCAAAGGACGCAATCGAATTGATGCTCGCCGGCGCTACTGCAGTAGCTGTTGGTACAGCAACATTCACAGACCCCGCTACAGCAACTGCCGTTTACGACGGAATATACGAATATTGCCAGCGCCACGGAATGTCTAGCGCATCTGAATTAACTGGTGCTCTTTTGGTATAATACCCGCCCGGATGAAGATACTAACAAGATATCTGCTTAAAGAGTTTTTAGTGCCGTTATTCTACTGCATGACGGGCTTCCTCTCGATTTATGTTTTGTTCGACCTTTTTGGCTCCTTCTCCCGTATGCTTGAAGCCAGGTTGCCAATAGGGGTTGCTGCAAGATATTTCTGCGGATACATCTCGCCTTACTACCATTACATTGTTCACGCGGCTCTTATGTTAGCCACGTTGTACACAATGTGGCGGCTTTGCAGGCATTCCGAAATTATCGCCATGCGCGCAAGCGGCGTAAGTTTGATAACTATCGTTAAACCCCTTCTCGCAGTTTCAATTTTAATGGCTTCATCCGTCGTTTACGTCAACGAAGTTTACATGCCCGAAACCGCTCATTGGGCGTCGCTTATGAAAAATTGCTATTTCGACCGCACCAAATTCTCGCGCGGCGACAATATCGTTTTTCGCAATGCCGCCGAAGGCCGCACATGGAACATCGATAAAATGCTCGACGACAGTGCCAACGTCCTTCAGAATGTCCGAGTTACCGTCGATAGGCCCGGCAATGGCCCGCGTTTGATGTCTATTGAAGCGAAGTGTGCAAGGTTCTTAGATGGCGAATGGTGGTTTTTCGATTCATCGGTCCAGCATTACGACGCTAACGGCCAGGAAATTGCAACCCCCACGCCTGAAGCCGACGCCCTTAAGGTGCGGTGCTTTGGGCATTTTGCCGAAACCCCGACCGACTTTATGATGCAGAATCGTCCATGGAAATTTAATTCCATTCGCGAGCGTTTACGCTATCTTGAAACACACTCCAATTTAGACGAGCTTTCCCGCAAGGAATGTCTTTACGATATATTCTCTCAGATTATGTCGCCATTAGCGTGCCTATTAATAACGCTGATTGCAATCCCAGCTGGTATTGCCACCGGTAGACAATCGGTATTTAAAGGCATTATCGGTGCGTTATCAATGTATTTTGCGTTTTACGGCGTTGTTATCGCCTTTATGGTGATAGCGAAAAACGGCTGGTGCAACCCCATTTTAGGGGCTGTACTTCCGTTTGTACTATTTCTTGCCGTAGGGATTAGGGCGTTTATTCGCCAGCGCTAATCCCATTTTGCTGAGCAACAAGCCCTGCTGCTCCATACATCTGACGGAGCT
>JAGBXE010000015.1 GCA_017629455.1 Kiritimatiellia bacterium | reverse complement strand
GTCAAAATCGAAAAGGCGACAAAGCAAGTTGACGGCAAGGACGTCGAGTATTACGTCGGGTTTGGCAAAGATGGGAAAGTAGTAGTCTACGCAGCACGCGGTTCTGATAAGCGCGGCTATGGCGGCCTTATTGAGCTTATGGTCGGGTTTCTCGTCGATAAGAAAACTGTCGAGTGCTACAAGACGCTTGTGGCATCAGAAACGCCTGGTTTGGGGATGAATATGAATTCGCCCGAATTTGTGGGGCAATTCAAGGGCAAGGATGCGACGAACCTTAAAGTGAAGCAAGATCCCGGCGGCACAATAGAAGCTATCACGGCCGCAACGATAACATCGCGCGCGGTCTGTTATGCAATCGCTGACGCGCGCGGTAAACTTTAATTTGGGCTGCGCTTGGACAGAATGTCCTATCTCGTGCGGCGTTTGCTGCTTGCGGTGCCGACTTTTATCGGCATTACACTTGTGTGCTTTTCGCTTACGAGGTTTCTCCCGGGAGGACCAGTCGAGATGCGTCTTATGCGTCAGCGAGGCATATCCCAAGCTGGGGCCGCGGCAGCAGGCCCATCTGCGCGCGCACAGGCCGTTTCCGAAGAGCATCGCAAGCAGATAGCAGCGCAGTTCGGTTTCGATAAGCCGTTATGGCAGCAGTATGCCAATTGGCTTGTGCGCGACTTTATGGGGCTTAAGCTTTCGAGTTATGATTATCCTGATAAGACAGCATGGCAGCTTATTCGTTCACGTTTGCCAGTTTCTTTATGGTTTGGAATTGCCGCGTTTATACTTACATATTTAGTTTGCATTCCTTTAGGTATCGTAAAGGCGTTAAAGCACCGGCAGACATTTGATGCCGTTTCAAGTCTAGTTGTATTTGCTGGTTACGCGATACCCACCTTTGCGCTAGCTATGTGCGCGAAGATGCTTTTTTGCGGTACTGTTGATGGGTTCTTTGATATTTTCCCCATTGGCGGAATTTCCTCTGATTTTGATGTTGAGCCTTCATTTACAGTTTGGCTTTTAGACAGGATGTGGCATATGGTTTTGCCTGTTGCGTGTTACGTTGCCGGTTCTTTTGCAATGTTGACGCTCCTTATGAAAAATTCGCTTCTCGACCAGATCGCCGCTGACTATATTCGTACGGTAATAGCCAAGGGCGCAACTCGGACAAGGGCAGTTTGGTGCCACGCTTTGCGCAATGCGCTTGTGCCGGTTGCAACGGGCTTCGGTTCGATGATAGGGCTTTTATTCGCAGGCTCCATTGTTATCGAAACTATTTTTGATATCCCAGGCATGGGTAGGCTTGGTTGGGATGCTCTTGTGGGGCGTGATTACGCTGTCTTTTTGGCGCTTCTTTCTCTTACGTCGGCTCTTCAATTAGCAGGCAATCTGATAAGCGATATTTTGTACATGCTTATAGATCCACGGATTGATTTTTCAAAACGCTGAACTTATGACGCCGCTAGCAAAGAAAAGATGGCAAGCTTTTAAGCGCATACGCCGCGCTTGGTGGTCGCTTCTTGCGCTTTTGGGAATTTTCGTCTTTTGTCTCGCGGCAGATTTTGTCTGCCCATTTAAGCCTGGCGATGTTGCCGACGTTAAAACGCTAGAAAAGTATCAAAAGCCAGTTGTAGAAGATGTGTACGATGTTAGGACGGCGCGTTTTAGTGTTACTGACGAAGGTGAGCTCTTCGATTGGGAAGGCCCAAAAGATGAAGCTGTAATTGCACTGCGCGGCACAATAGTTAAAGCCTTAAAAACTGGTGCGGCGCTTCCTGCTTCTCAAGAGTGCCAATACGATATTACCGTTAAAGACCGCCAAGGTTACAAGCGTGTTTTCATGGCGCCGCTTATGGCTCCTAAATGCACAAGTGTAACGCTCCCTCCGCCGCCTGTGTCGTTTCCGTTTCGTCCGGTTCCAGAGCATCCCTTCGGGCTGGATGCTGCAGGGCGCGATGTATACTCGCGCGTTGTACATGGTATGCGCATTGCGCTTTTGTTTGGTCTTGCTTTAACGCTTTCAGGTATGTTTATAGGGCTAGTTGCTGGCGCAGTAGAAGGGTACTTCGGCGGCAAGACCGATATTCTCTGTCAGCGTCTTACGGAGATATGGAGCGCAATGCCGTTTTTGTACGTGATGATTTTTATCGGCTCAACTCTTGGGCGGTCGTTTGGCGTATTGTTCGTCTGTTACGCGGCGTTTAACTGGATTACAGTAAGCTACTATATGCGCTCTGAATTTCTGCGCTTGCGAGGAAGAACATTTGTCGATGCTGCGCGCGTAGAGGGGCTTTCATCGATGCGCATATTATTTGTTCATATTCTGCCTAACGCCTTAACGCCAATGGTGACGCTATTTCCTTTTCTCCTGATGGGCGCGATAGGCACTTTAGCTTCGCTCGACTTTCTTGGTTTTGGGTTGCCTCCCATGACGCCAAGCTGTGGTGAGTTATTGGCAGAAGCGCAGAAATTCCGTGATGCTTGGTGGCTAGTTCTATTTCCGTCGCTAGCCCTTTTTACGGTGATGCTCTTAACTGTTTTTGTTGGCGAGGGTCTGCGTGATGCATTCGACCCCCGCTCGGCAAAGTAAGAAACTTTTTTACGTATTACTTTTTAACGTTGCTGTTAATTATCATTCGGCAGCAAAGTATTTTTTCTACAACGTCGCGCGGAATGTAGAAGTAGTGGTTTGAGCTTTCAAAACCGATTGAAGAATCAGCTCTTACGAGAGGTAAAAACGCTTTTGCATTTTTAAGTTCCCGTTTAGCCGATTCAACCATTGCATTTTTATTAGAGCTGTCGCGTGCGAGAATAAAGCGCACTTGTTCGGCGCAGGAAGCGAATGAAAGCTGTTCGGCTCGGAAGATTACGAGTTCTTCTGCGGCAATGCGCTTTCCTGTTTCGCAGGCTATGCTCTTTAACTTTTCCCACTCTGTGCAGCCAGCTTCAAAACCAGCTGCGACTTTGTCCATCTGCTCAATATACTGCTGTGGCGTGTACGTTCCATTTAGCCAATCGTAAACGGCATCATATGGAATGCCGGTCATGGTGGAAACCATTTTTGTCGGTGTTGGGTAAAGGGGATTTGCCGGACCCCAGTGGTGAGGCGCGTTGCGGATGAGCCTAATTTCAAATGGATATTCAACTAGACCTTTTGAGAACGCGCTCCACCCGCTACGAGCGATGCTTACCGCGTTCTCGCCGTAGGTTGATGCGGCAATCCTATTAAGTGAATCTTCCCACGATTTATCTGTAGAGCGAATTTCATCGAACACGCGTAAATTGGGCGATGGCGCGCCACCGAGCGACCACGACATTAATACTGCATCAATGCCTTCGTTTTTAAGATTCCACGCGTGCTTGGCGGTGATATCCATAGCTGGCAGGTAGGGGGCTACTGCAAACTCCCACGAAAGTGACGGCTGGACTTTAGCGGCAGTTCCAATCCCGAGCGATTTAGCAAGACTCCAAAGTTTTTTAGGACGCGGGCCCGGACCTGCGGCTGTAGTGGAGTATTCATTTACAATATATTTAACGCCAGCTCTTTCAATTGGCAAACTTCTTTCGCTAAGGGTCATAAAGCGGATATTCTTAAGCCCCTTTAGGCGACGCAGGATAGGAGAGTCGTTTTCGTCAGGAGAAGGGGAGAAGTGATCCCAACGCCAATCCCAGATTAAGGCTTGAGCATCGGGATTGCCTTCAATCATTCCTTTGACCATTATTCTATTTGCATCGGCGATAATGTCGGCGCTTTCTCTGTCGCGGCACATTGAACATTCGATTTTTCTTCCGTGTGCTGCGCAAGTCGTTAGGTTTTCAGAAGCTGTTATCGTAAAGATGCCGCCTAAATTAGGAACAACTGAAAAGAGTTGCTTCATTGCCGATTTAAGCCACCTGCGCGATTCTTGATGTGAAATGCACATTGCAGAACCTTGCTGATTTGAAACGCCTTTCATAGCCGCGCGCTCTGGGGAGGCAGAGAAGAAATCATCAGGGCGGCACCTTGGCTCGTTCATATAGAAGAATATCTTGATGCCGTAACGTGCCGCGCGCTCGACTAGCTTGCGAAGATTTTTAATGCGCTCTTGAGAGCCTACTCCAAATTCGGGATATTTGGGATCGGTTGTGAGCATATAAAGCGGAGTGTGAAGCCAAACGGCATTAACGCCAACTTCGCGATAGCGCGCTAAAAGACCTTCGGGGTAAGATCCGATTTCTGGGTCCATCAGCGGATCGCCGTAATCGGCAAATGGCGACATAACCATTCTTAAACCGAATGGAGATTTGCCGGGAGTAGAATCAGAAATATTTATTCCAGCAGGTGTCGAAAGACGCTCTTTAAACGAGAAGCGAGGCTCTTCATCTGCGTTGGGGTCGATTCCTTCTTCCGACAAGATTTTAGCAAGCTTCTTTCTTGCTTCGGCTTTTTTAGCCGTTTCGCCAGCGTCTCCAATTGTCCAAAGGAGCGGGCCGCACGCAGGTTTTTCTCTGCCGAGCTTTATGTAGAGCGTATCGTGTTCAAATAAGATTGAACGGAATTCGCGGCGCGTGAAGCCTAGGAGTTTTAAAAGTTGAGTGTAGTTTAAAAGATGCCAATTGCGCCGCACGATTGTGATGTAGCCGGCAGTTTTCCAATCGGGGAGTACAGTAGGGTCGCTTTCAAGACCCATCTCCATAGCAAGTTTTGTTACATCAGCTTCGCTTGCGCCTATTGCCGCGGCAAGGCGCGCTTTCGGAACAAGGCCCCAGTTGCGCCAGACGTACGCACTGAACCTGTCGGGGAACGGGAAGGGCGCAAGCGGTTTTACTGTGGAATCTTCGCCAGGAAGAGGAACTGCTTCATCGGGGTTGTAGGGGCGTTCTTTAGTTAACGTCGACCCGGTAAGTAAGCGTGAATAGTTTGGATGCTCTTCGTAAAGCCAACCGCTACCCATTTTTTGAAGCCCTGCCCCAGGACCTCCAGTAAAATCCCATGCTAGGCCCCTATTAACGAGCGCCCTTGAGCTTCCAAAGTCAAACCCGCCAAATGGTTCGAGTGAACATGTCATGGCCATTGAGACGGCGGCCGCTTCGACATCGCGTGCATCGAATATGCATTCAGAAAATTTGAATATAGAAGCTGACGGCGTCATATTTTCAATGCGAACGGGCCTCATTTGCCCGCGGAAAGACGACTTTATTATTTGATAGCGTGACTTAAGTATGTTGCCGTCGCTATCTGCGCCGTTAATGAAAATACCATTTCCCGTTGCACCGTCGGATACGACATTTTCAATATGAAGGTTCACGATTGATGAAAAGTGAAGCGCATCAAACCCGCCGCCTGTTATCTTCAAATTCAGGATTTTTATGTTTGAACATTTCTCGGCGTTGAATGCATGACGGCACATTTTGCCGGCAGATATCTCAGAGGCGCCTTCCGTGCGAAAAGTTACATTGGATACGGCATATATTTTGATAAAGTCTGTTTCGTGCGTCAGGGCGGCTTTATTGTCAGCTGTAAGCTTAATGCCATTTTTTAGGATTATCTCTTTGTTGCTGAGCCGAATGGTGAGAGGCCCAACGTTCCAGCCTCCGGGAATGTGGTCAATTACAACGGTGTTTGCAACACTGTCAAAAGCCGCTTGAAGGGCTGCCGTCTTTTCGAGATGCGACGTTGCCTCGGAAGGGCGGCTTGCAAAAAATTCAGACGCACTGACTACGGAAAGGTTGTTGTCTGCAGTTGCAACGACAGGAAGAAAAGCGGCAATAACCGCGTAAAGGGCTGATTTCATTTTCATAAATTTTAGGGCAGGGCTTAGGCTCGGTCTGCAGTTCTGAAATGCATTACTTCATTAATGCGCATAGATTCATCGCGCGCGTCAATGAATGATACGCTGTACGTTTCGCCGCCAGGCGGCACGTCAACAACAACGTGTGCGCCGCTAAAGACGCTTTCTGGAACATCGTTTATCCATGCGCGGCCGGCAGCCTTAGCCTTGGAGCGTACCTTCTCTGCGACCATGCCTGGGCAAATTACGCGTTTGCCGGGATATAAGTTGCGGTCGGCAAGGTTGTTCATTGCGTCATCGGAGAGGTGAACAGTATTCCACACGCAGCCAGTCCACACTTGCGCACGAAGATCGCGCACGATTTCGCTCGGCATTGCGTAGCAGGCATGATGGTTCATCTTTGCGACGTTTACCGGGCCTGAAGCGCGGCCAAGGTCGACTTCGGGGTAGTATGCTACGCCGCCTTCAAAATCGACGCGGCAAGAGAAATCGCCCGCAGTGAAGTAGCGGAATGGGCCATAGGAAAAGACTGAGCCGCAACTCATTTCATTTTCAAGCCAATTGGCAGTGCTGACAGAAAATTTGCCATTTCTGCGCAGGAGGTCGCGCACTGTTCCATCGGGGTATGCAATGCGACCATTAGCGCAGATGTTGCGCACGGAGAAATCGCTTGCCATGGAGCTATTGCGCATAGGAACAAACTGGTCGGTTGCTCCAAGCCTAAAGCGTTCAATCACTGTTCCATCACGACGGGCAAGCTCTGAGTAGACGTACTTTAAAAGATCAATTATATGGTCGGGCGTGTCTGATGGCCGCACAGGATCGTCGAACGTGGGCCATGCCCTGTCGACGGCGCGGTTAAAGTGCAAGAATTTCATTGCCAGCGCCCACCCTGAAGGCGCCCACCCCTCACGCATTGAGCCTGTATGGTCGCGATGATAGTGGCTCGTGTGCATGTAGTCGACTACATCATGGTTGGGGTTTGTCCTCAGCACGTAACGCGCGATCCATTCGCCCGCCTTACGCGATGAGTCGGGCATGGGGTTAAGCCTCGTGGGGTTTACCGATGTGTCGAAATCTCCGCAGTCGATAAGCATTGTTGTGCTATCGGGGAAGATTAAAAACTGCGATTCGCCTACGCCAGTATGGATGGTGTGTATCTGGAAATGCCCCTTTTCCCAACCAGGCCATTTCGTTCCTGCCGTAAACGTTGTATCGGCTGCAGAAAGTGACCGGATAAACGGTGCAGAGCAAGCTGCAGTAGCCAGTGCAGAGAACGAGAATTCGCGTCTAGTCACAGCGGAGCATCCTTAGGTGAAATAAAGTGTATTAATTTTTGCGCTTTTGGCTGAAGAGCCACTTGAGCGCCTCTTCGCAGGCGTAGGCATGAAGCCAAGAACCGTGGCCGCAGTCAGGAACTTCGGTATAGCGGATTTTGCCATCGACAGCCCATAGCGCCGAGACCATATCGCGCGAGCGCGAGAAGGGAACTACCGTATCCTTGTCGCCGTGCCATGTCCAAATGGGGATATCGCGTAACTTCCATGCTAGAAGCTTGTCGCCGCCGCCGCAAACAGGCATGGCGGCTGCAAAGAAATCGGGGCGGCGCTGAATTGCATCCCATGTGCCGTATCCGCCCATAGAGATGCCCGTAGCGTAGATGCGGTCCTTGTCTATCTGATGTTCGGCTACAACTTTATCGGCCAGCTCCAGAAGAAGAGACATTGATAATGAGGGCTTGCTGGGCATCCTGTGGCTATATGCGCCCCATGGCGTATTGACCCATTGCTGAGCGTATGGAACTTGGCCTGCGATGAAATAGCCCTCGATATTGTTTTTCTTCATGTACGAGAGAATTTCTGTCGCTCCCCATTTCAACTGCGCAACGTTGTTGGTGCCGCGCTCGCCCGCACCGTGGAAAAGTATGACAAGCGGGTATTTCTTCCCGGGCTCGACGGAAGATGGCGCCGCCCAGCGGTATAGGAAATTTGTGCCGTTAGAGCCAGTAAAGACTTTAGGCGTTGTCCAGTCGGCCGCAGTTTCTGCAGGCTTTTCAGAAGCAGTTGCTAGAGATGCCAAAGCGCATAAGCACATGGCAGTAAGTATAATTTTTTTCATGGTAAGAAGTATATCAAAATGAAATAGCGCCTGCAATTTTGGTATAATGCATTTGTTTTTTAACCAAAGCTGCCGTGGGCGCAGAAACAAACCGTCTAAGGAGAAAGTAAAATGAAGAAAGCCGATATCGGTCTTATCGGTCTCGCTGTGATGGGCGAGAACCTCATCATGAACATGGAGTCGAAAGGCTTCACGGTGGCGTGCTACAACCGCACGGTTGAAAAGGTTGATGCATTTGTAAACGGCCGCGCAAAAGGCAAAAACATAATCGGCTGCCGCAGCATTCAAGAGCTCGTCGATAACCTTGAGAAGCCCCGCAAGGTGTTTTGCATGGTCAAGGCTGGCGCTGCCGTTGACGGCATGATTGAAGAGCTCTTAAAGGTTCTCGAGCCTGGCGATGTCATCATCGATGGCGGCAACAGCCACTTCCCCGACACGATCCGTCGCACCAAGTACGTAGAGTCGAAGGGTCTTCTCTATATCGGAACGGGCGTCTCCGGCGGTGAGGAAGGCGCGCTTAAGGGCCCGTCGCTTATGCCGGGCGGCTCCCCTGAGGCATGGCCGCTCGTTAAGCCTATTTTCCAGGCCATTTGCGCAAAGGTTGCCGACGGTGCGCCTTGCTGTGATTGGGTCGGCGAAAATGGCGCAGGTCATTTCGTTAAGATGGTTCACAACGGCATTGAATACGGTGATATGCAGCTTATTTGCGAAAGCTACCAGCTTATGCGCGATCTGCTCGGCATGTCTGACGATGAGATGCACGAAGTTTTCAAGGCGTGGAACACGACCGAACTTGATAGCTACCTTATTGAAATTACTCGCGATATCCTTGCGTACAAGGATGAAGACGGTACTGCAATCGTTGAGAAGATTCTCGATACTGCCGGTCAGAAGGGTACGGGCAAGTGGACAGGCATTGCCGCGCTTGACGAAGGCGTTCCGCTCACGCTTATCGGCGAGGCTGTCTTTGCACGCTGCCTTTCCGCTATGAAGGCCGACCGCGTCGAAGCTGCTAAGGTGTACGGCCGCAAGATTGGCGAATTTAAGGGCGACAAGGCCGAATTTGTCGAAGCGATCCGTCAGGCTCTTTATGCTTCGAAGATCGTTTCGTATGCGCAGGGTTACACGCTTATGCGCACCGCGGCGAAGACGTACGGGTGGAACCTCAACTACGGCGGCATCGCGCTTATGTGGCGCGGCGGCTGCATTATCCGTTCCGTCTTCCTTGGCAAGATAAAGGAAGCGTACGACAACAATCCTGCGCTCACCAACCTTCTTCTTGATCCATATTTCAAGGCTACTGTCGAGAAGCTCGTCCCGGCGTGGCGTAAGGTTGCATCTGCTGCGTTAGAGTATGGTGTTCCCGCTCCTACGATGACGTCGGCGCTTTCTTATTTCGATGGATATACGACAGAGCGTTTGCCGGCGAACCTTCTTCAGGCGCAGCGCGACTACTTCGGCGCGCATACGTATGAAAGGCTCGACGCACCGCGTGGTCAGTTCTTCCACACGAACTGGACTGGTCATGGCGGCTCTACGTCGGCTGCGACTTACAATGCCTAAGGCATTGTCCAAAGTCGATTAAATGCGAAGGGCACCTCTTCGAAGAGGTGCCCTTAATTTATCTTTAGTTATTTCGTTTAGATATTGCGCGCGGCAAACGTGCGCTCAGAAAGAATCTTTTGGCGCCACGCATCGTGGACGGTTACTTTAAGTTTTCCGTCGATAACTTCAGCTGCTATCACCGTTGGGCAGTAGCGCGCATCAGGAACGAATCCTGCGCCATAGCCGAGTTCTGGGCCTCCGCCTAATACTTGGCTCCAGTTATATCCAGGAATGTTTTCATCCCAGCGATGAAGATGTTCGTGGCCGCAAACGACAAGGCGGACTTTGTGCTTGTCGAGTATAGGCCCCCACAATTCCTGACATTCACGAATCCATGATGCACAGCCGCGTGTAAGGGGCTTTTCGCATCCGTTTGGATTCGGGCCGGAATTGAAAAGCGGAATGTGGCAGAACATTACGGCGTGTGGCGCCGAGGCGATTTCGGGGCGGTTAAGGGCGTCTTCAAGCCACTCAGCCTGAAGCTTCCTATATTCGGAGAACATTCCAAGCCCACAAAGCCTCTTGTCGTCGTCATGAAGCCCTTCGCCAGTATCCATACCGATAAGCGCGATATCGCCTTGGCGTACAGCGAAGTTCCATTTCAGGTCTGCGAATTTTGGTGCCTTTTCACTACTTGTGTGAGAGGGCATTACTTCATCGAGGTGCCTAGCAAATGCGCCGTTGTATTCATGGTTGCCAGGAACGAATTGGAACGTGGCGCCATCAGCGAAATCGGCAGCTGAAATTTGCGGCTTAAGAAAAGCTGAAACCGCAGTTGATTTTTCTTCGGTGCAATTAAGCGCGTCGCCATTCCAGATGATTGTCGGCGGGCGTAAGGCGCGCAATGTCTTTGTTGTAAATTCGAATGAATCCCAACTCATGTGGGTATCGTTGATAACTGCAAAGCGTGATTCGGAATTTGCGCCTGGCGTTGTAAACGAACGGACGGGGCCTACAATGCGACGGCCAGTTTTAATCCTGGCAGCGTGCGGATTGTTTTGTGAGATTATTTCCTGAGTTACCGTGCGTAGGAAATATTTTGTCGATCCTTTAAGCCCTGTGAGGCTTGCCATCAGCGATAGTTTATCAAGCCCAGCAATGGGAAGGCTACCGGACTTAAAGATTTTAGCATCGCTAAGATCGGGCTTTTCGCCAACTTCAACAAACCCCGTTGCCAATGAATCTGTCGCCCACGAAACTGTTGCAGAGTTTTCAGAAGCTGCCGCTACTAGCGGTTCATATACGTTTAAGGCCGAGGAAGTAGCTGTGCTAGGATTTTTCTTATCGCCGGTTGCGCCAAGCGGAAGGGCGCCAAGGGCGCTTGCTGCCATAATAAATTCGCGTCTATCCATTGCGTCTCCTGTTTTTAAAGCAACTTGCGGCGAAAATTTTGGCCGCCAATTAATAGTTAAATTACTTGCTTATTCCACTGCCGGCGCTGATAATGGAAAACGCCGCGAGAAGAACGAGAAGCCCTAGCCCCAAACATATGCGAGTACGTTTTGAGGTGCCTTTCCATTCTCCTAGGAAAAAGCCAACTACTGCCGAGAAGAATATGGCGCTTGCCATAAGTACGCCAAATGAAATATAGCGTACGTTCCCCATAAGAGGCTCGCCGACTTTTTGCATTACAAACTGCATAACGCCTATTATCCCGACTGACGCGGAAAAGACGTAGTTTCCCAAAAGCCTCCCACCTGACTTTGCGCTGAAGTAATCTTTAGCAGATTTATTCTTTTTGTGCTGGAGAGCAGCGTAGATTATTTGAACTGCTAGCCCACCCCAAAGAGCGACAGTCAAAACTGGCATGCCGGCCCATTGAGCTTTAGCGCCTTGCCTTAGAGCTGTAGCTTCCCAAACACCTGCTCCTTGCAGAGCAAAGTTAATGCCAGCAGAGGCGAAGCCAGCGATAATCGCAGTGATAAGCCCTTTTTTGAAATTGTATTCGGCAACTGCTTTTGCTTTTGCCTCGGCCGACATTTCGCCTTCTTTAAGGCGCCCAGCCATTCCAACAAGCGCGATTCCTCCAAGCGATAGTATTACGCCGCTAAGGACAACTTTCGCGCCTAACGTTGCAATAAGCGATGATGCATTGCCTGTTACGATGGGCGGCAGGAGCGTGCCTGCTGCAGCGCAAAGGCCTGCGCCAATTGCAAGCCCCAAGCCTACGCCGAGGTATCGTACCATTAATGCCCAGCATAGCGCGCCGATGCCCCACAGTGCACCAAAGCTGACGGTCCGGACGATCGTCGATGCGCCGTCTGAAGTAATAACAGCGAGGAAGTCGGGGATGACTACAAAATTAAAGGTAATAGGAAAAAGAAGCCAGCCTGCAAGAACACTTACAAGCCAGCCAGTTTCATACGCCCAACCTTTTACGGCGCGGAACGGTAGCAGGTAAAGCGCTGCCGCCACGCCGCCTAAAAGGAACACCCCCGTACCGGCGATGGGATTGGCGTCTATCATGCTTTTACGCCAAGGATTTTTTCGGCATTGCGGAAGAAGATCTTTTCTTTATCAGCCTTTGAATTGTCGAGCGATTCAACAACTTCGGCCATAAAGCGCATCTGCATCGGGCCTTGGAGCGGAGCATCCGTTCCGAACACGACGTGATCGGCCCCGGCAAGGTTTACCATCTTCTGAAGAATGGTTGGATAGCAGTAGAGAAGATAGTGTGCTGTATCTACCCAAAGGTTGCGCGGAAGCCCCTTTGCCGCTTCGCGCTCGAGCGAGTCGAGATTCGGGAAGAAGGGGTAGTTGCCGTTTTGGAAAAGGCCTGCACCGTGCGCTGCGACAATCTTTGTTTTAGGATTGCGCCTAGCAAGCTCGCATATTGTTGCGAAAGGCGAATAGCCCGAACCTGGCATACACGAGCAGTGGAAAAGCGCCATAGGCGTTTTCTTGAGAACTTTGTCGATGAACGCAAAGTTTGACGGAACGCTTAAGTCGTAGCCATTGTAGTCGGGATGGACTTTTATGCCGCGAAATTTCTTATTCGTCTTGAGGTACTTAAGGTCCTCAACGGAATCGGGAAACGTCGGGGAGACTACGATGTAACCGTAAAATTCATCGTGCTTTTTTAATACGGCATCAAGCTCGGCATTTCCTTCGCGCACATCATACATGATTGCGCGAGAAGAGGAGAGGCATAATTTTGAAACGCCTGACTCTTTAAGGTATTTTGCAAGCTTGTCAGCGTCGGCCGCCCAGAATGGAACGAAGTTGATGTTGCCAAGGTGGCCATGGATATCGATTATTGGATGCATTTAAAACCTCCTTATCGATCGAGGATGTTTATCTTGCGCCCGTAGTTGGAGAGCATTTCTGCAGGGCCCTTGGCTTTTACGAGTAGGCCGTCTTCCCACCTGAAGCCCTGAGCGCCGCGGTGGAGGAACATGTCCTGCATAAACGTCATGCCTGCTTCAAGCGTGTAAGCCGAGCTCGTTTCAAGGAAGGGATACTCGCACTCCATCTGGCCGCAACCGTGGCATGGCCCGTAAAGAATCGCATCGCCATAGCCCTTGTCGATGATGTAGCCATGAATCTTTTTAGCGACATCTCCAGCCTTACGGCCTGCGCGCATTTCATCGAACGTCATATTCGCGGCATCAAGGCCAACTTGAAGGAATTTGCGCGTAGCCTCAGGACATTTGCCAAGGACTACCGGGCGGCCGATAGAGGCGGAATAGCCTTCGACTTTTGCGCCGATTGAGAAGTGGATAATTTCGCCGCGCTTAACCTTCCTGAGCGTTGGACGCGATATGGCCTGATTCGAGTTGGGACCCGAGCAGCACCACACAGGGTAGCCAGTCGATTCTGCGCCAGCAGCAGTCATTGCCTTAGTTGCAATTCCGCAAAGCTCCGATTCAGTCATTCCAGGCTGGATCGCTTCGAGGATAGCTTTGAAGCCTGCTTCGCTTGCTTTCGCAGCTGCCTTGATGCAGCGGATTTCAAGCGCGCTCTTCTGCATGTACAGGGGGCGAATAATTTCGTCGGCAGGAACAATGTTTTTAATTCCACCCATCGCCTTGGCGAGCGAGAGCATCATCGTGTACGGGAAAAGGAAGTAGCCCGAAAGGCCAATCTTCTTCAAGTTGTAACGCTTTACGACATCGGCCCACTTCGGAAGCTTAGAGCCTGGGTATTCAGGCTGCGAAGATTCGCGGAAATCCATTATCTGTATGACGTTATCAATCTTGGTGCGCGCTGAAGCGTACGTAAGTGATTCAGGCCCGATGATAAGCGCTGGCTCACCTTTTACAGGGATAAGGACAGATGCCGTTTCAAAGCTCGGCCAATAGTCGGAGAAGTAACGCACCTGTGCCGGTTCACACTCGGTTGAGAATACGAGAATGGCGTCAAGCTTGTTGCGCTTTGCTATTTCGCGCGCTGCCTCAATGCGCCTTGAGAATTCAGCCTTGGTCAGTATGCTTTTCATTTCTTAACTGTCCTTTCATTGATTGAGACTAATTACTTCTGCGACACTGAAATTTCAAAATCTAACTGATGGCGAGCGCCGGGAGGAAGAACGATTGCCTGCTCATCCCAAAGGACTGCGGGTTCGGCACAGACAAACTTCTTCCAATCGCCAGAGGCGAGGCTGCCGGGATTCGATGAAACGCCTTCGGTTTCGCCAGCTGCCCAAACGACAAAACGCGAAACGCCAGAGGCGGAAGTTGAAATTGTGCGGCCCAAAACTGGGTCTACAATTGAGTGGGAGGAATAGAATAATTTTTCGTCAAATACGTGATCGAGAGATTTGACGAGCGAAAGATCGCCCGACCAAATATCATCAAGTGTCATCTTAACTCTTGAATCGCAGAACTTAAAGCCGTCAACACCAGTGACTTTCGCTTTTGTCCTGTCGCCGAGCAGGAAATATGGGTGAAGCCCCGTAGTAAATGAGAAGGGCGTATTGCCGGTATTTTCAGTTCTAAGCGACACGCGCAGCGTATCGGTGAGCGTCAGCTCGTATGTAAGCTTAAAGTCGTGTGGCCAAATGCGCTTTGTCTCTTCGTTTGAAGTGAGCTGGAGTGCTGCCTGGCAGCGGTTTTCATTTGAATCGAATTGGATAAGGCTAAAGCGAAAATCCTTTGCAAAGCCGTGGGGCGAGTCTTTGCCGTGGCCGCCAGAGATGCCGAACCAGGGCCAGCAAATTGGCATGCCGCCGTGATTCCACTTGTTGCCGGGAGCGCCGGGGTTTTTCGGCATCCAAATAGTTTCTTTGCCGCCGAGCTTAAGAGAAACTACGTTTGCGCCAGTAAGATCGATTTTGACGGCCGAATTGGCAGTTGCCATTGTAACTGCCGACCCGCCAGTCCATTCGCCGAAGTTGGCGTAGCGGCGCTCAAGGTCGGCTTTCATCGTGCGCCAAGCCCCTGCGCCCGAACCCCACCCGCAATAGAAAGCAGAACCTCTGCGCATCGAGTCGTCGAAGTTGCCGAGCGAGAAGAAGAGCTTGCCTGCTTTGCGTGTTTTTTCGGCGACGTAGTCGACATAGTTTTGAACCTTCTCGCCGCCCTGGAGATAGAGCCCACCCATTGAGCAGGCAAGATCGGAGGGGCCCACCATAATCGCGTCAACGTCTTTTAAGGTGAGGATTTTGTCGAGATCGCGAATTGAAGGTTCGTCTTCAAGCTCGATAATGATAATCGGCCATGTTTCGCTCCGTTTAAGAAAATCTTTAAGCGAAGTCTTGCCATAACCATTTTGCCTGCCTACGCAAATGCCGCGCTTGCCGCCGGCCTGCGGGTAACGGCAAGCTTCAACTGCTTTTACGGCCGCTTCGTAGTTAGCAATCTGCGGGAAGATAATCCCATCGACGCCGATATCAAGAATAGGCTTTATGTGGTTGAATTCTTCGCAGCGCACGCGAATGAGAGAAGCGCACCCCGTGCCGTCAAGGGCAGTTTGCATTTCGAAAAGATCGTGTACCGTCATGGCGCGGTGCTCCATGTCGATCCAGACGAAATCAAGCCCAGCCATTCCTGCCTGGAAGCAAAGGTCGGGGTCGATAGAGCCGATGTAGCCGCCAACAGAAAGTTTTCCTGCTGCTATTTTCTCGAACATTCTGTTCGGCAGGTAGGAGTATTTCAGAGTGTTTTGAGCGCGCTCACGGACATTGGCGTAATTACCTGGTTCGTAGTCGAGCGCAATTGCTGCAAACGAGAGGATTGCTGCAGCTATTGATACGGCTTTCTTCATGCTAACTCATTTCTCGCCTGTAAATAAGGCGTTTGTTGCGTAGTATGGATCGGAAGTGAAACGGCACCCCAAGCGGCGCAGTCCAGCTTCGTCGCCAGGAGTTACGATGTGCGTCATGTGGACTTCGCAACGCCTAAGCTCGCTAAGCTTTTCCATTGCTATTAGAGCTGCGGGGTTGGTCGTCGCAGAAATAGCAAGCCCAATGAGGACTTCATCGAGGTTGAGCGATGTGTAGCCAACCTTGAGGATATCCTGTTTCATGTGGGCAATTGACTGTATAATGTTCGGGCTGATAAGCGGAATCTGCGCAGGAATGCCGGCTAGAGTTTTTACGGCGTTCATTACCATCGCGGCCGCTGCGTGCATCTCGTCGGAGTTGCGCCCTGTTACGATGCGCCCGTCGGAAAGTTCAATTGCCGCGCCAGAGACGATTCGCCCGCCGGCTTTGCCCTTACCTTCAAACTGCGCTTTTTCGGCAGCCATTCTCGCAGCTTCCACGACGTTGCGGTCTTCGGTGCGCAGCGAGAGCTTATCCATAAGGTTTTTCGCAAGCTCTACCGTGTTGCGATCCATTGCGCCTTCGGCAAAAGCGCACTGGTACCTTAAAAAGCGGCGTATAACTTCTTGCTTTGAGGCGTCTCTAACGACATTGTCATCGACGATGCCAAAGCCAATGCGGTTTACACCCATGTCGGTAGGCGACTTGTAAGGGCATACGCCCTTTGTCATTTTCTGCCATATCGCCATCAAGAGCGGGAAGGCGTCTACATCGCGGTTGTAGTTGACTGCTTGCGTTCCGTATGCAGCTAGGTGATACGGATCGATCATGTTCTTGTCGTTGAGATCGATTGTAGCAGCTTCGTATGCAATGTTGAGCGGATGGTCGAGCGAGAGGTTCCACACGGGGAACGATTCAAACTTTGCGTAACCGGCTACCTGGCCGCGGCGGTATTCGTGGTAAATCTGCGTAAGGCAAGTTGCAAACTTACCAGAGCCTGGGCCTGGCGCGGTGACAACTACAATCGGCTTTTCCGTTTGGACGTAATCGTTTTTGCCGTAGCCAATATCGGAAACTATCGTATCGACATCGGCAGGATAGCCGGCTGTTTTGTAGTGGTAATAAACTCTAACTCCGCGGCGTTCGAGCTTAGCGCGGAACTGTTTTACCGAAGGCTGCTCTTCAAAGCGCGTAATTACAACGCCGCGCACTAAGAGGCCCAGCGAACGTAAATCGTCGATAAGCTTAAGTGCGTCATCGGCGTATGAGATGCCGAAGTCGGCGCGCATTTTTTTGCGGTCAATATCGCCGGAGAATAAGCAGAGGATGACTTCGGCTTGGTCTTTGAGCGTCTGGAGAAGACGCAGTTTTACATTTGGATCGTAACCTGGCAAGCAACGGGCGGCATGGAAGTCGTTCATGAGCTTCCCGCCAAATTCAAGATAAAGTCGCCCGTATTTTCCCGCGCGGCGGCGGATTTCTTCTGATTGCTCCTTCAGGTACTTCTCGTTGTCGAAGCCGAGCTTCATCTCGCTCCCCCGTTGATCTCGTCGAGTATCGCCTGGATCTTCGGTTTGCAGCGCATGCATCCACCGCCCGCTTTCGAGAAGTTAGTAACTTCTTCAACTGAAGTCAACGAGTTCTCGGTTATGATGCGGCGAATTTCATTCTCTGAAACGTTGTAGCAAGAGCAGAGCTTATCTTCTTCAAGATTGCGGTCGGCGTTTTCGCCGGTTTCGTAATTTTTAATGGCTGCGGCCATTGCTTCGCGCCCCATGACGCTGCAGTGCATTTTCTGCGGTGGCAACCCACCAAGATATTCGGCTATTTCGCGATTAGTAATTTTGCTAGCTTCCTCAAGCGTTTTGCCGATTACCATTTCGGTAAGAGCGGAAGAACTGGCAATTGCGCTCGCGCAGCCGAAGGTTTTAAACTTCGCTTCGGCGATGCGCCCGTCGGGACCGAGCTTAAATTGAAACTTTAACGCATCTCCGCACGCGAGCGAACCGACGGTCGCCGACCCGTCTGGGTCGGCGATCTCCCCGACGTTCCGCGGATTGCGGAAGTGGTCGAGCATTTTTTCCGAATAGTCCCACATGGCAGATTATTGCTACACAAGACCGCGCTTAACGAGGTGTTCGGCGATTTCAACAGCATTGAGCGCTGCGCCGCGAAGGAGCTGGTCGCCCGAAACGAACATCTCAAGACCTTTCTTGTCGTCGCGCGAAATATCCTGACGTATGCGGCCTGCGAGGACGTCGTATTTGGACGTCGCGTCAAGTGGCATAGGATAGCCGCCGTTGAGCGGATCGTCAACAACCCTGACGCCTTCAGCCGCATTAAGAATTTCGCGTGCTTCTTCGGGCGTGATGTCATTTTCGAACTCAAGGTTAAGCGACTCTGAATGGGCGCGTGCAATTGGAACGCGCACGCAAGTGCAGCTAAGCTTGAGGTTGGGCAGATGCAACATCTTGCGAGCTTCGTTGCGCATCTTGAGCTCTTCGAGCGTGTACCAGTTCGTCTCATCGAATTTGTCGATGTGAGGAATGAGGTTGTACATCAACTGGTGCTGGAAGGCTTTAACAGAAAGCTCTTTGCCTGCGGCGTAGTCGCGAATTTGGTCTTCAAGCTCCGCTAACCCAGGAGCGCCGGCGCCGGAGGCTGCTTGGTACGTGGAGGCGACGAGACGCTTTAGACCCTTGGCGCGGTGGAGGGGCGCTACTGCTTCAAGCATGATGGAAGTTGTGCAGTTGGGGTTGGCGATGACGCCCTTGTTCCAGTCGAGATCTTCGGCGTTAACCTGAGGTACAACGAGCGGAACGTCAGGATCTTGACGGAAGGCGCGAGAGTTGTCAATCATCTTGGCGCCGGCTTTTACGCAAGCGTCGCGAAGTTCAATGGCGACATCGGTCTTACCTGCGAAAAGGACGATGTCCAAGCCTGCAAAGCAATTCTCATCGGCCTTCATGACCCTATATGTTTCGCCGAGAATCTTCTCATCGCGTTCACGCGAAGCGAATACGCGGACTTGACCCTTTACAGGGAATTTCCGCTCCTTAAGCACTTTAATCATCTCAGCGCCGACTGCTCCGACGCCGACCAAACCTACATTGTACTCTTTCATGATTAAGGTATTATACCAAAAACAGCCGCATGGCGGTTTTAGCTTTGCTTTATAAACCTTTCATGGGCTTTAAGAGCGCACTTGAAATTACGTTTATTTTACTTAAAGTACGTTTTCGCCATTAAACCGCGTTTCGCCGCGTTGACCTCAATTAGCGGGTGTGCTATAATTCGCATTTGATGCGTCTTTTTGGGCGCAATGAGAGTGTTTAACAACAGAAATAGAACCGGAGCAGCAGAAAATGAGGCCAGTAGTTTTTATTATTCGTGACGGCTGGGGCGTTAATCCCCGTCAAGACGGAAATTCCGTATATGGAGCAAAAACTCCTGTAATTGATCAAATTAAGGCTCGTTATCCGCATTGCCTTTTGGATTGCTGCGGTGAAGCTGTAGGTTTGCCCGACGGGTACCAAGGCTCTTCCGAAGTCGGCCACCTTAATATGGGCGCTGGGCGTATTGTTGTCCAGGAGCTTAAGCGCATCGATGATGGCCTTTCTTCAGGTGAGCTATTTAAGTCGGAAAAGTGGCAGAAGCTTATTGCCGATTGGAAGGCTAATAATTCAACGTTCCACTTCTTGGGGCTTTTGCAGGATGAAGGCGTCCATGCGCACCAGGAACACCTCTTTAAGTTAATGAAGCGCGCGCGCGCCGAGTTCCCCGAAGGGAAAATTGTAGTTCACCCGTTCCTTGACGGCCGCGATACGCCGCCTCGCTCGACGCTTGAGTACATTGCCCGCTTAAAACAGGAGCTTTCAGCTATCGGCAATGCCGTTATCGGTACAGCTATGGGCCGTTATTACGGCATGGATCGCGTTAAAAACTGGAAGCTTACGAGCGAAGCATATGACTGCATTGTCGCGGCAAAGGGCAAGAAGACTGCTTCGATTGAAGATTGCGTAAAAGCTGAATACGAAAACGGCAAGACGCCCGACGGCACAGAAATGACCGACGAGTATATTCCCTGCTATGTAGTTGGCGATTATGCTGGCGTTAAAGATGGCGATGTTGTTATGCACACTAACTACCGCCAGGATCGCGCCATTCAGCTGACGCTTGCTTTCGTTGCCGATGACTACGCAGGTGAGCGCGCATCGCGTCCAAAGGTCACGTTCCTTGGCTTTACCCGCTATTGGGATGAGTTTGAAGATTACCTTCTCGGTGCAATGGGCGCAGGCGGCGGCATGGATAATCTCCTTGGAGAGGTTGTTTCAAAGGCGGGCATCAAGCAGCTTCGCATTGCAGAAACGCAGAAGTTCCGCCATGTAACGAGCTTCTTCAACGGTAAGTCTACTACGCCTTCGCAGGGCGAGGATCAAGTTGAAGTTAAAAGCCGCTTTGACCCGGCGACTTTCGCTTCGCATCCCGAGATGGACGCATACAATGTTACCGACGAGCTGTTAAAGCGCCTTGAGAACAATCCTTACGGGTTTATTGTTGTCAATTACGCCAACTGCGATATGGTCGGGCATACTGGCGATGAAGCCGCGGCGACTAAGGCCGTCGAAGTTACAGATGAATGTATCGGCAAGATTATGCCGCGTCTTCTTGCCCTTGACGCGCACGTTCTTATTTTTGCTGACCACGGTAATGCTGAGCAGATGGTCGATTATAAGTCGGGCCTTACCAAGACTTCGCACACGCTCAACTTAGTTGATTGCTACTATGTCGCCAACGATGCTGCAGGCGTGCGCTTAACTCCTCTTGCTAAGCTTTCGGCCGTTGCGCCAACGGCTCTGCAGATGCTCGGCATTCCTGTTCCGCCTGAGATGACAACTCCTTCGTTGCTTGCAGGCAAGGAACCTTGGTCACGCACGGAGTTGGCAATATGATAGCGTGGATTATTGCGCTGATTGCAGGCTGCGCGGCATTTGCCGCCGCATCTTGCGTTGCTGACATCGGGTATGGGTGGAGCGCATTTCTTGCTGTTGTCGCATTCGGTGCTTGCCAGATTATCGTCGGCCTTTTCGTGCGCAAGCGCGTTACGGCCGAGATGAACAAGGTGCAGGCGATTTTGGCCGATGGGCAGAAACGCTTGCAGCAGAAGATGCAACGCTGGCAGATGCGCCCGCCTGGGTCCATTAAAGAAGCACAGCGCGAAATTGCCGCCGATACCGCAGCCTTTGTAAAGGAAGCGTTGGCGCAGACGAGCGCGCTTGAAAAGTTTCGTTTGTGGGTTCCCTTGATGGATCGGCAGATCGCGACGGCGAGGCTTCAGCTCAATTGGATGACGAAAGATTTTGCCGCAGTCGATACTCTTTTCGACAAGGCCATTTTCGTAGATCCCACGCTTTCCTGTATGAAGATGGCGCGTATGCAGATGTTGGATCGCCCGATCGAAGAAATCCGCAAAGTCTATAATAAGGGTGTGCGCCGCGTTCGTTATAACGGCAATGTGCTTTTGGCCGCTACAATGAGCTGGATTGAGGTTAAGCGCGGTTTGACGGATGCAGCATTTAAGACTTTGACCGAGGCGCTTAAAAAGAGCGACGACGAAACGCTTAAGCGCAATCATGAATGTCTTATGAATAATCGCGTGTCGCATTTTTCAAATTCGGGATTAGGCGATGTGTGGTATTCGCTTTATCTAGAGGAGCCGCGTGTTCGTGCGCAGCGTCAGCGCCCAGTGTTTCGCTGAAATATAAAGTATGGAAATAACATCGCCATCGAATCCGAAGCTCAAGCACGTAGCGAAGCTTAGAAGCTGCTCCGTGAGAGAAGAGTTTGGCGAGATGATTGTCGAGGGCTACCGCGAATGTCGGCGCGCCCTCGATGCTGGGTATCGCCCGAAGGCATTGTTCCATTGTCCTGACTTTTATCTCAAGAACGAAAATGAAGCGGCGCTAGTAGCCGACTGTGCGGCGGCTGGGGCGGCCGTGTTTGAATGTTCGAAAATCTGTTTTTCGAAAATTGCGTACAAAGAACGCCCCGATGGTCTTTTGATGGTAGGCCCGCACGTAACTGTTGGGCTGGATCAGCTTTCTCTTCCAGAAGGTTCTCTTGTGATTGTGACTGAGGCGATAGAAAAGCCTGGCAATCTCGGGACTGTTCTGCGTACAGCCGATGCTGCTGGAGCGGCCGCTGTCATTGTTTGCGACAGAACGACCGACGTACACAACCCCAACGTTGTAAGAGCCTCTACTGGTGCGCTTTTTACTGTTCCCGTTGCTGAGGCGACGAGCGAAGAGGCTCTCGCTTTCTTGAAAAAGCGCGGCTTTAGGATTCTTGCTGCAACCCCACACGCTGAGAAGCTTCATTCCGAAGTCGATCTTACGGGAGGAGTTGCAATTGCGCTAGGCGCAGAGCAATATGGGCTTACGGCAAAGTGGATGGACGGAGCAGATTTGCGCGTTAGAATTCCAATGCTTGGAGTTGCCGATTCGCTTAATGTTTCGTCAGCTGCCACGATATTAGCTTATGAGGCGGTGCGTCAGCGCATTGCATCTGGCAAGGTTGCGGTGCCGGGCTTTATTCCATGGCATGGTGAGGGCGCAAAGGACAAATAATAAATTTGGTTTAAAACTATGAGCGAATTAGATACTTCAAGGCATTTTCTCAGGCAGTGGATTGAAAGTGATGTTGCTGCCGCTCGTACGGGCGGTAAGGTTGTAACGCGCTTTCCACCAGAGCCTAATGGGTACATCCATATCGGTCATGCAAAGGCTGTGTGTCTTGATTTCGGTATGGCAGCTCTTTTTGATGGCGAGTGCCATTTGCGCCTTGACGACACTAATCCCGCTAAAGAGTCGGACGAATACGCCGAGAACATCAAGAAGGATATCAAATGGCTCGGCTTTAAATGGTCTGGCGAAGGTGATGCTGGAGAAGCTGGTTTTTACAACGCGTCAAATATGTTCGATGCGATGTATGCCATTGCCGAAGAGCTTATTAAGCGCGGTCAGGCGTACTGCTGCAATTTGACGCAGGAAGAGTGGAAGAATTACCGCGGCGTTCCAGAAAAGCCCGGTGAGCCCTCACCCTCTCGCGATACTTCCCCCGAGCGCAACCTTGAGATTTTCCGCGCGATGCGCGATGGCAAATACGCCGATGGCGAATGGTGCTTGCGTGCAAAGATTGATATGGCATCGCCGAATATCCATTTCCGCGATCCTGTTCTTTACCGCGTACGCAGGGCTTCGCATTATCATCTCGGTGATAAGTGGTGCATCTACCCGATGTACGATTTTGCCCATCCGATCGAAGACGCTCTTGAAGGTGTCACGCATTCGATGTGCACTTTGGAGTTTGAAGTTCACCGTCCGCTTTACGATTGGGTCGTAGATAGGCTTGACGAGCAGGGGCTTTTAGTGGTCCGCAACGGAGTCAAGATAAGGCCGCAGCAGCGCGAATTTGCGCGGCTTAATCTGACTCATACCGTCATGTCCAAGAGACTTCTCCTGCAGATGGTGCAGGACGGCCGTGTGGCGGGGTGGGACGATCCGCGCATGCCTACGGTGTGTGGAATGCGCCGCCGCGGCTATACGCCAGAAGCCATACGCGAATTTTGTGAACGCATCGGCATTTCGAAGGTCGAGTCTGAGAGCGATCCGGCATTGCTCGAATGGTGCGTGCGCGAAGATCTTAACAAGACTGCGCTTCGCAGGATGGCCGTTCTCGATCCCGTTAAAGTCGTTATCGACAATTGGTCGTGCGGAGTGCGCGAGGTCGAAGTTCCGAATAATCCGCTTGACGAATCGGCTGGAACGCGAAAGGTGCCGTTCAGTGGCACGATATGGATTGACAGAGCCGATTTTATGGAAGAGCCTGAAAAGAAGTTTTTCCGTATGGCTCCTGGCCGCGAAGTTAGGCTTAAAGGCGCATGCCTCTTTACATGCACGTCGTTTGTTAAGGGCCCCGACGGAAAGGTCGAGGAAATTCACGGCGTTTGGGATGAAGGGTCGTGGGGCGGAAACGCTCAAGACGGGCACAAGGTAAAAGGTACAATCCACTGGGTCGATTGCGAAAGCGGCGTCAAGGCGGAAGTGCGTCTTTACGATAAGCTATTTACAGTCAGCAATCCCATGCAAGACGGCTCAGACGGTTTCCTTAAATATCTGAACCCCGATTCGCTTAAGACGGTAACAGCTTACGTTGAGCCTGCGCTCGCTGAGGCACAGCCATTAGACCGTTTCCAGTTCGAGCGCACAGGCTATTTCGTTGCCGACGAGTACGATTCAAAACCGGGAGCCCCGGTTTTCAATCGTACCTGTTCGCTTAAGGACGGATATCGTCCTTAAGCCGTTTAGCAGCCAAACCCGAAGTAGCGGTTGGCGTTGTTAAACGAAATATCTTCGACGATTCCCCCGAGCCATTTCATGTCTGCGGGGATTTCGCCGCGGTCTACTCCGCGTCCGAGCATCTGGCAGAGGATGCGTCTAAAGTATTCGTGGCGCGTGTAGGAAAGGAACGAGCGCGAGTCGGTCAGCATGCCGACAAAGTTGCCGAGGCAGCCGAGGGAAGCGAGTGCTTCAAGCTGCTTTGTCATGCCGTCTTTCTGGTCGAGGAACCACCAAGCGCTACCAAGCTGAATTTTGCCGACATCGGGAGCTTTCTGGAAGCAACCCATGAGCGTCGCCATCATTTCAGTATCCTTCGGATTTAGCGAGTAGAGAATCGTGCGAGGAAGCGAGTCTTCGCTTTCGAGCCTGTCAAAGAGACGAGAAAGCGATTCGGTGAATGACCAGTCGCCAATGCAGTCGAAACCTGTGTCGGGCCCGAGCTTTGCAAACATTGCCGAGTTATTGTCGCGCAGGCAGTTGACGTGAAGCTGCGCGGTCCAATTGGCCTTGGCGTCGGCCTTTAAGCCTTCAAAAAGCCATGCGCTTTTGAATTTAAGGGCTTCTTCTGCCGTCACAGCGCGCCCGCTACGTGCCTTACGGAAGATTTTCGAAACTTCAGCTATTGTGTAGGGAGCTGCGAAAACTTCAGTTATGCCGTAATCGGAAACAACGCAGCCATTCTTTGCGAAGAATGCGTGGCGTTTTGCCATGGCGTCGAGAAAATCATCAAACGTCTTAACGGGAGTATTAGCCGCTTTAGACAGGGCATCCATCCAAGCGTTCCATACTTTGAGATTTTCGATTTTCGAAGCTTTGTCGGAACGCCAAGCTGGGCGAATTTGAGTGCCGAACGGTTTCTTTGCAACTGCAATATGATGTTCGAGCGAGTCGATCGGGTCGTCTGTCGTGCAAACGACTTTAACGTTCGACTTTTTCATAAGCCCTTGTGCGGAGAAACTTTTCTGGCGCAGTTTCGCATTGCACTTTTTCCAGATGCGTTCTGCCGAAGCGCCGCAAAGGCGTTCATTGATACCGAAATAGCGCGAAAGCTCAAGGTGTGACCAGTCAAAAAGGGGATTCTTAACGAGTCGCTCCATCGTTTCGGCGTATTTGACAAATTTCTCGCGCCAAGGAGCATCGCCAGTGCAGCAACGCTCTTCCACGCCATTAGAGCGCATCTGACGCCATTTGTAGTGGTCGCCTCC